>NZ_JBAIYV010000036.1:0-60902 GCF_036763075.1 Desulfotomaculum sp. 1211_IL3151
TTGTTATGCCCAAAACGGGGCTTAAATAGTGAAACTAACCTGCAAAGATGTAATGATTTTCCTGTCATGAATCAAAATGGGCGTGTCGCCCTACGTTTTCAAATAAACGTTTTGCAACACGCCCTTTTCTTACTTAGCCATAAGCCGTGGGCCATGCCAAAAAATGATCCTTAAGCAATCCATGCAATAAAGCGGATGGTTCATTAGCGGTTCGTATTTGTCACCACGCCAGCACAGCGGGGGCAAAGGGTGGTGTGGTCGGCATGGCTGCCCACTTCTTCGTGGTACATCCAACAGCGCTCACACTTGGCACCTGTG
Source organism: Desulfotomaculum sp. 1211_IL3151 (assembly GCF_036763075.1). Classification (NCBI taxonomy): domain Bacteria; kingdom Bacillati; phylum Bacillota; class Clostridia; order Eubacteriales; family Desulfotomaculaceae; genus Desulfotomaculum; species Desulfotomaculum sp. 1211_IL3151. The sequence continues at coordinate 319 of NZ_JBAIYV010000036.1, forward strand.
GCTGCAACCACCTGGACGGCCAGTTCCAGTTCCTCTGCTTGCATGGCATTTGCCGGAGCCTCTGCCAATGGGTGTAGGTTTACTTTAGAGACAATGAAGAGAGTGGTTAGCTCCCCTGCCATTGGTTCGAGTAATTTCGCCACTTCCCCGGCAACATAAAGATCGACTTGGGCTTCCAGAGCATTGCCAATCGCCTTGTTCTGACGGGCCACTTCTAAGGCCTTTAATACTTCTTTGCGAATTTCATGGATTTTATCCCATTTCTTTTCCAGTTCAATGTCCATGTACTCAACATTTACTTCTGGCATATCCAATAATTGTACACTGGCCAGACGTTCTCCCTCCACCGGCATATATTTATAAATCTCTTCGGTGGTAAAGGCCAGGATTGGTGTCAACAGCCGAACCAAAGCATCCAGTGCTTCGTAAAGAACAGTCTGAGCCGACCGGCGCTCCAGGGAATCTGGAACTGCGGTATAGAGACGGTCCTTGATAATGTCTAAATAGAATGCACTGAGTTCCACCACACAATAATTGTGGATGGCGTGGTAAACAACGTGGAACTCATAGTTTTCATAGGCATTACGTACTTGCTTATTCAACTTGTGCAGTTCCATCAAGGCCACGCGATCTAACTCCGGCATCTTTTCATAGGCTACCTTATCCTTGGCAGGATTAAAGTCGTACAGATTACCCAGCAGGAAGCGGGCAGTATTTCTAATCTTGCGGTAGGACTCGGTCATTTGCTTTAAAATATTCTGAGACAAGGCTAAATCCGTTCGGTAATCGGCAGAGGAAACCCACAGGCGAAGGATATCCGCACCCATCTGGCCGCAGATCTTTAAGGGGTCCACAACATTGCCCAGGGACTTGGACATTTTACGTCCCTTTTCATCCACTGTAAAACCGTGGGTTAAGACCGCTCGATAGGGTGGCTTTCCTGTCACAGCCACAGAAGTGGATAAAGAGGAGTTAAACCAACCTCTGTGCTGGTCACTGCCCTCCAGATAAAGGTCTGCAGGCCACTGCAGTTCTGGCCATAACTCTGGCTGATTTAATACAGCCAGGTGACTGGAGCCAGAGTCAAACCAAACATCCATGGTGTCCGTCTCTTTACGGAAATCCTTACCCTGACCACAGTGGGGACAAGTCAAACCCGTTGGCACCAGTTCATTGGCTTCCTTAGCAAACCAAATGTCGGAGCCATGCTCCCTGAACAGTTTTTCAACGTGGGCAATGGTCTCCTCCGTGATGATTTCTTTGCCACAATCATTGCAATAGAAAATGGGGATCGGCACCCCCCAGGTCCGCTGACGGGAAACACACCAGTCACCACGACCCTCCACCATGTTGTAAATGCGATCCTCACCCCAAGAGGGAACCCATTTGACATTGCGGATGGCCTGCAGTGTCGCCTGACGGAAACCATCCACCGATGCAAACCACTGCTCGGTGGCCCGGAAAAAAATAGGTTGCTTACAGCGCCAGCAGTGAGGGTACTGGTGCTTAATATGAACGTGACCCATTAAAGAGTCCTGCTCCTTTAATTCCTCTACGATGCTCTTGTTGGCATCCATAATAAACTGACCCTGAAACTTGCCGCCCTCGGCGGTAAATCTTCCTCGGTTGTCAACCGGAGCTAACACCGGCAGTTTGTACTTTTTACCAACCAGAAAGTCATCTTCACCATGGCCCGGTGCTGTATGCACCGCACCGGTGCCAGCCTCCAAGGTAACGTGTTCACCTAAAATAACCAGTGATTCCCTCTCTTCAATAAAGGGGTGCTGACAAATTACTCGCTCCAGTTGTTCTCCTGGATAGGTAGCCAGGACCTCAGCCTCTTCGGCACCCACCGCTTGCTTGAAGGACTCCAACAATTCTTTGGCCACAACAACCTTCTGGCCCTGGACAACAGCCAGGACATACTCAAATTCCGGGTGCACACTGATGGCCACGTTAGCCGGCAAGGTCCAAGGGGTGGTGGTCCAAATTACCACCGCTGCATCCTGGGGTAAAACACCCTTCCCGTCTTTCACAGGGAATTTCACATAAATTGAGGGAGAGGTTTTATCGGCATATTCTACTTCTGCTTCGGCCAGAGCAGTTTCACAGCTGGCACACCAATAAACAGGTTTTAAGCCCTTGTAAATATAGCCTTTTTTGGCCATCTCACCAAAGACCCGAACCTGGGTAGCTTCATATTTGGGCAGTAGGGTTATATAAGGGTTTTGCCAGTTACCCCTAACACCCAGGCGTTGGAATTCCTCTCTTTGGGTGTTAACCCACTTTAGAGCGTAATCCTTACATTTAGCCCGAAATTCCACCGGATTAACCTGGTGGCGATTCAATCCAAGTTGCTTAATTGCTTGCTGCTCAATGGGCAGACCATGGGTATCCCAACCTGGTATATAGGGGGAATCGTAACCACTCATGGAACGGTATTTAACAATGATATCCTTTAACACTTTATTTAAGGTATGTCCCAGGTGAATATGTCCATTGGCATAGGGTGGGCCATCATGCAAAATAAATTTTCTTCTGCCCTTATTCTTTTCCTGTACTTTATTGTAGACATCAATTTCTTCCCAATACTTTTGTGTTTCTGGTTCCCTCTGGGGTAAATTGCCCCGCATGGGGAAATCTGTTTGAGGTAAATTTAGTGTTTTGCCGTAATCCACCTAATATTTCACTCCTGACCTTTGCATTTAATTGAGAAAATAGAAAAGCCCGCCCCTAAAGGGACGAGCTACTTTACCCGCGGTACCACCCTCATGAACAGGAAAAACCTGAACACTCGATACACTGATAACGGCAGCGCAGCCGACCAAGCCTACTCCCCGTTGTTCAGGTTTCAGCAGGCACCTCCCGGGCGATCTTCAAAGGATGGCACTGATTCGGATTCCACCAAGTACCGAACTCTCTGTACAGCCTCCAACCATCTACTACCCCGTTCAAAGGTTCTGAGAATATTTATAAACAGAACTATTATAACCAAAACCGTTCGGAAGGTCAACATTTGAGGTTTATTGTCGTTGCAGTTAGCTTTTAGCTAGCCTGAAAATAACGGCCATCGGCCTTGGGCTTCATAGCCCATGGCTAACGACAAAGCAAAGCCCTTGCCTTTGCTTCACTGACCCCCCGTATACGCACTAGCTTATTCCGGCCAGTATGTCCAGAGACAATCTCTACATTGGATTTAGCAATGCCAAAAACTTCCCCCAAAAACTTACAGCAGGCTTCGTTGGCGGCACCGTCCACTGGGGGTGCCGTGAGGCGAACCTTTAGAGCCCCCTCCATCTCACCGGCCAGGCTATTTTTGGCAGCCCTGGGCTGAACCCGCACTTTTATTACCACACCATTTTGATCCTCTTTTATGTCCAGCATCCAGTCCACTCTCCTAATAGCCGTCAGCTTATGAGGTAATAATTGGAAATGATACGTCCCTGACCCAAGATCAAAGGGCTGCTGGGCGGCGGCTAAATTATCAGCTCACGCTCTCCTCCTCCACCGCCTGAACCTTCCCCTCCATCAGCTCCATTTGGGCTTCTAACAGGGCTCTAAACTTGGCCCTAAATACCTTGGCTTGTTTTTCCAACTGACGATATTCTAATAAAATGGCCTCAACCCTTGTTTCGGCCAACTTTAGCATTTCTTCGGCCCTGTGGGAGGCTTCCTTAACAATGCGTTCAGATTCTGCTTCGGCCTGCTGGGTCATGGTGCGGGCCGAGAATTCTGCTTGTTCCAACAGAATCTTGGCTTCCCGTTCAGCATTTTTTTTCATATCCTCAGCACTTTTTTGAGCCATCACCAGGGTGCGTTGTAAAGCATCCTCCAAATCACGGTAGTGGACAATACTTTCTTGACTCTGACTAAGCTGTTCCTTTAACTCATGGTTTTCTACATATATTTTTTCATAGTTGTCTTTTATTTTAAGCATCCAGGCGTCTACCTGTTTGGTATCATAGCCCCTAATGGCTTTATCAAACCCTTTGGCCTGAATTTCCATTGGCGTTAAATAACTCACCTGAAACACCTCCGCTGCTTTTTTATCCCAGTTATAAATAACGTTTTAACACTATACCTATTCGGCCACTTTTGGTGTTTCCTTTAATCTCGGATATTTCCACCCTGCCTCTTCCCCGCATGGAAAGCATATCGCCCTCTTGAATCGGGGCAGCTACATTGGAACAAGTATGCCAATTTATGTTTAGTCTTTCCGCCTGTATTTCCCGGGCAATGCGGCTTCTGGAGGTACCAAACCCAGCAGCGGCCACAGCATCCAAACGGAGGGAAGCAACGGTTGTTTTGATTTCTTTCACCTTTAACTCAGGCAGCACTAACTCCCCGGCGTTAATCTCTCTTACTTCCACTCCAACTTTATGTACCTTGGTTAGGTTCGTCCTTAGGTAAGAAACAATCTCCTTGGCTACCATGACCTGGCAACCCTTCGGGGTAACGATTAAATCCCCTACCATTTCCCTTCGGATGCCTAATCCCAATAAAGACCCTAGAAAATCCCTGTGATTAACCTGTACCATTTTAAAATTACCCTCCACAGCTAAAAGAGTAATTTCATAATCGATATCTGTACCAGCCAGATAATCAGGGAAAATGGCAGTTCTGGTCCTTTCTGCCATTTCGTAACCACCCTGGGTGGCAAAATCCAACCCATGAATTCGTTCCAACATGGAAAGGATGAGACCCGTATGATACGGGTCATAAAAATGTGTTAACTGAGGAGAATGATTTTTTAACACGGTTTCCACTGAGTCTAAAACCTTCGTTAACACAGCTTTTTCATCGGGACTATTTAGATGACCCACCAGGGCCTTACGATCTAGTCTCATTATCTTACCATGTTAAAAATAAAGCTTTGAATCATCCTTAGTACAAGAAAAGCTACGATAGGAGATATATCCACCATGCCAAGGGGTGGGATGACTCGCCTAAAAATATTTAAGTAAGGGTCCGTTGTTTCGTAAAGAAACCGGATAATTGGATTGTGTGGACTGTGCGGAAACCAAGATAATAAAATTCTTGCTAACAACATCATTTCATAGACCCAAAAAGCTACTTCAATAAAAGATAATAAAGTGTACATGGTTCACCCCGTCATATTATAACTTTTTATGATTTTGCCCAGGCAAAGATACTTTTCTCCTTGGTGTCTTTTCTTAACTCATTGGCTATATCAACATTACTGGGAACAAAGAGAAAAATGTTTTGCCCTACTTTCTGCATGTCACCATTTAAGGCAAAGGTTGCACCACTAATGAAATCAACAATTCTCCTTGCCTGCTCTGGCCCAGCCTTTTCTAAATTTACCACTACTGCCCGCCGGTTTTTTAGGTTTTCCGCTATCTGATGTGCCTCATCAAAGGAAGCAGGTTCACAAACAACCACTCTAAGTTGGCGACCTGAGTGAATACTTACCACCGGCGCGTTTTTCTTTTTAACCTGCTGCAAATTCTCCCTTTTATCTACCGCTTCCTTTTCTTCCTGTTGTTCTTCTGTTTCGTCAAAACCAATAAACCCCAAAAACTTATCAAACATACCCATCGCCATCCAATCCCCCCCTTTAATATCTACTGCCAAAAATAGCCGTTCCTATTCTTATCAGAGTGGCCCCTTCTTCTATTGCTACCTTGTAATCATTGGTCATACCCATAGACAATTGATCCATCCTTACTCCCGAAATATCTTGCAAATCATGGGCCAGTCCCTTTAATTGCCTGAAGACGGGTCGAACCTCCTCCGGGTTCGTCACAAAAGGGGCAATGGTCATCAGACCTTGAATTGCAATACCCGATAAACCAGCAGCCTCGGCAACAAAATCACGTGCCTCCTGAAGTTCCAAGCCAAACTTTGTTTCCTCCCCGGCCACATTGACCTGAACCAGTACGGGTGTTACAATGCCCGCAGCCTGAGATTTTTTGTCAATCTCTTCAGCCAGTGTCCAGCGATCCAAGGAGTGTACCAATGCTACCCGACCGATTATATACTTCACTTTATTGGTTTGCAGGTGTCCGATTAGATGCCAGCGGGCCGCCGGTACCTCTGGCAATTTATTTTGTAATTCTTGAACTCTGTTTTCCCCTAAATCAAAGATCCCTGCGGCAATACATTCATTAGCCCTAGCCGCGGACACATTCTTGGTTACCGCAATCAAGGAAACCTCTAATGGATTTCTCCCAGACTTTAAGGCACTGTCCAAAATTTGTTGTTTTATTATTGAAAGGTTATCAGCAATACGCAATGTCATTCCCGCCTTTTCTATAGCTTGTCTCCCTCCCGGACAAACCTTGGATTGACTACATAGGACATACCCGGTTGAATATCCGCACCTTCTATGGCTGCTTGTCCATTTAACGTCTTAATTATTTTAACGGGCACCCAGCGAACCAGGCCTTTCCAAATGATATACAAACCTTCTTTGTTATCTTTGCTTACCAGGGCTTCTTCCTTTATCAGCAACCCACCAATCTCCCCTGTGATAATCTGAAAGTCAATTGTTCGGTGATGGAGGATTTCATCGGGGTAATTCTTCAAGACCAAAACAAAGGCCTTCTTTTCTCCCTTGTTCTCTAACTTATCAATTTTTACCCTGACCAATTGGTTTTGCCACTCTAGTTTTATTTCAGCATCCTTTAGCTCTTGAAGCTGCTTAAAATTCTCGGCCTCAAGCTCCCCGGCTATAAATATTGGCGTCAGATTATCAATGACCTTGGCTATGGGGGCACCCTTTTCAACATTGCCCCCTGGGTTCAAAGGAATATTATTATCTATTTTATCCAAAGGCGGCATTTCAACAACATCTAATTGTCCCGGTACTAAAATAGCTTCCAAGCCATCAATATGGTTACAGAACATACCACCAGCAGGAGTAGTCACTGCATACTGTTTTAGTCCCGATACGGTGTCCATGCTGGGGGCTTCCAATACTCCCAAGCTAGTACCGGCTTTCACCTTTTGGCCATCTGAAACGGAGTATTTCATAACCCCTTTGAGAGGAGCATTTATTAGGTATTCCTGCTTAATCAATAGGGCTGAGACGGCAATTTTCTCTGTCAATTGCCCCGGCTGAAGTGTTTCAACCCTTGCAATATTTCTATAAACAACATCCTTTAAACTTAAAAAGCACCAAAATAGGAGGAGCAAACCTAGGCAAAAAAACATAATCCTCGCCGCTAGCTTTTTTCTGGGACGTCTTGCTTTAGGTTTGCTAGCAAATCTCCTTGCCAATAACATCACCTGCCTAAATATGCCAGTTTAAAGATTTCGACAGGTCCGTTAGGAATTCCTTTGTAAAAAAAACACCCATAAGGGCGTTTTTTCTTATTTTACTAGAGGAACTTGGCTTGCGCAAAGTCTGTAGACGCAGACGGCAGCCAAGTTCCTCTAGCCTGATAATCGCTTTCTATTCTCCTTGTTCGGATGGTGCCGACCAGCGGCATGAAAGTCATCTACGATCATCCTTAGAATTTTTATACTTTCAGATCGCGCAAGTTAAATCAACCTTCGATGCTTCTTTGGATTTAATGGCAAGGTAAAGGTAAAGGTGCTGCCTTGATGATTGCTTTTTACATAGATTCTTCCACTATGGGCTTCTATGATATGCTTACAGATGGAAAGACCCAGGCCCGTACCACCCATTGATCTACTTCTGGCCTTATCAACCCGATAAAATCTTTCAAATACCCGCGGTAGATTTTCTTCAGGAATACCAATGCCGGTATCAGACACAGAGGTCTCAACCTTTTCTTGATTAAAAACAACCGAAATATTCACCTTGCCCCCAGACATTGTATATTTTATGGCGTTGTCCAATAGATTAATCATGACCTGGGCTAAAAAGCCCTGATCACCCGGTACTGTGGGCAGATCATCCTGTATCTCCGCTGTTATCGCAATATCCTTTTCCCTGGCCCGTCCCTCGAACATCTCCATGGTATTGCGAATAACATGCACCAAATCAACCGGTTGTTTGTTTAGTTTGGTACTCCGATCCTCCAAATGGGATAATTTTAAAAGATCATCAATAAGATTCTCTAAGCGCTTTCCTTCGGCACTAATAATCCCTAAAAATTTTTGTGCTACGCTTGGTTCCTCAATGGCCCCATCCAGCAAGGTTTCCACAAAACCGTTAATGGATGTGAGGGGAGTCCTCAATTCATGGGAAACATTGGCCACAAACTCAGTCTTCATCCTTTCCAGTTTACGCCTTTCGGTTACGTCTGTTAACAGACCAACTACCCCAATTTTTTCATCATTCTTTCCCTTAAGGGGAGTAACCTGAACGCGAAATAATTTAGGCTGTGGTGTTATTACTTGTACTTCACCATGGTCCACCGGCTGCATTTCATGCAGTGCTTTGATAAAAAGTTCTTCTAACTCATGGTTGCGAATTACTTTAATCAGTTCATCGCCAAGCCAATTAGCCTCTTTAATTTTAAATATCTCTTCTACCACCGGGTTGATCAGAATGACCCGGCCATGCTTGTCCAGGGCAATCACACCGTCGGCCATACTGTTTAAAATAGCCTGGGCACGGTTCCTTTCTTCCGTAATTACAATTAAATTTTTTCTCAATTCCCGCGCCATATAGTTAATGCTCCAGGCCAGGTCATCCAGTTCCTCTTCACCTTCTACCCGAATTTCTGTATCTAAAAAACCTCCCGCCATCTCCTGGGCAACAGAAGTAATTTGCTCAACCGGTCTAATTAACCGCCGGATGGTTAACCAAGCCATAAAAACTGTGGCCCAAAAAGAGCCCAGCAGCACGGTGAGAAGGTTAGCTGAGCCAATGTAAAAAAGTATGGCAAGAAGAAAATAGATAAAAAAAAGGCAAGCATAGCTTCCTAAAGTACGCTGCCTCATCCCCTTTAGCACTTTAAACTAGACCTCCTTGAAACGATAACCTACGCCCCTGACTGTCTCGATAAATTGCGGTGCCTCTGGGATTTGCTCTAATTTTTGCCGAATATGACGGATATGAACATCAACCGTTCTCGAGTCACCACTAAAATCATAACCCCATATTTGCTCCAAAAGAAAATCACGCGTAAACACCTTGCCAGGGTTTCTGGCCAGATACCTTAATAGCTCAAATTCCTTGGGGGTAAAATCTTGTTTAATGCCTTTATAAGCTACGATAAAACGTTCCTGATCAATAACCAGCTTGTCAATAATAATTCTGCCTGTTTCATCGGAAAGCTGATGATCCACAGTTTGCCGCCTTAGACGAGCCTTTATACGAGCCAGAAGTTCCCGTGGGCTAAAGGGCTTGGTAATATAATCGTCTGCCCCCATTTCCAAGCCCAACACCTTATCCAGTTCTTCGCCCTTGGCACTAAGCATGATAATGGGGATCGCACGGGTGTTGGCTTGCTGATTTAGTGTACGGCAAACAGACAAACCATCCTGACCTGGCAGCATCACATCCAGTAAAATAATATCCGGCATTTCTGCCCTGGCCATTTCCAGAGCGGTATCCCCATCGCCTGCCTGCAATACCTGATAATCCTCCCGCTCCAAATTATACTTAATTAATTCGCGAATGGGTTGCTCATCATCCACCACAAGTACCTTGGGCATGATCGATCCCTCTTTCTTTCGGTTACTTAATCATAATTAATGATGCCATACGACCCGTCTTCCCTTTTTCTGCACGATGGGAAAAAAACATATCATTATGGCAAACGGTACACAGGCCAGCCAGAGTAATATTTTCCGGCTTTATTGCTGCCTCCAAGAGAGCCTGGCGATTGGTCTCCCACAGGTGAAGTTTCCAGTGTCCAATACCTGCTGGTTTAAGAAGTTCCCTCCATTGTTTAAACCGGCTAACCACCACTTGTTGAACGGGTTCATCCACCTGGTAACAACAGGGGCCAATGGAAGGCCCAATTCCCACCAAAATATCACCGGGATTGCAACCAAAAGCTAGTTCCATTTGCCGTACCGTCTCTGAGGCGATTCGCTGGACTGTACCCCGCCAACCAGCATGGGCCAACCCCACACATTTTTTCACCGGATCATAATAAAGGATTGGTACACAGTCGGCATAATAGCTGGATAAGGGTACACCGGGTGAATTTGTAATTAAAGCGTCGGTATCGGGCAGAGCCGTAGAATAATCTACGGCCCCCCTGCCTCGATGTTCTGGACCAACAACCTGTACACGGTTACCATGGACCTGCACGGCTGCAACAAGATCTTGGTGTGGCATACCCAAAGCCTGGCAGGCAATCTGGCGATTGGCCTGAACATGCCCTGGATCGTCACCCACATGTAAGGCCATATTTAATTCAGCATAGGGCTGCTGACTGATGCCCCCTACTCTGGTGGTAAAACCATGTACAATCCGATTGTCCTGCTTAAAAGCAGCAAACTGGATAAACTGGCAATGATCTTTATTGGCAACCGTTATTCCCTGCATTTAGCTTCTTCGCTCCTTAGCTAATATTCTCTCCCACATTCTCCTGGGCAACCTCATTTACCTGTGCCTCAAATTGGGCCAATTGGCGGAGCAACACAGAATACTGGGATGGTGACAGATTTCCCTGCATAATTCCTGCCATCTTTTCGTTAATACTCTTCCAGGTGTCAACAAAAATTTCGGGCATGGCCTGTTTTAACATATCCGGAGCCAGATCAACCTTCTCTAACAAACCGGGGACGTGGGCACGAATGCCCGCAGCATTGATTAAGCTCATCAATTGATCCGAAGCCTTCGCCTCACCATGCACCAGGTATACCTTTTTTATATTGGCAAACTGTTTGACCCAATTTAATAATGCAGCTTGGTCGGCATGGGCTGAAAAACCATCAATGCGGCGAATATCTGCCTTCACCGCAATTTCCTCACCATGAATACGGACTGTTTTCTCACCAGATAGAATACGCCGTCCCAAGGTTCCCTCCGCCTGATAACCCACAAATAAAATTGTACATTCCGAACGCCATAGGTTATGGCGCAGGTGGTGTTTAATTCTACCAGCATCACACATGCCACTGGCAGAAATAATGATCGCCCGGCCGTTGAATAAGTTAAGTTGTATTGATTCTTCTGTGGATAAAGTAGTTCGAATGTTAGACATTTCCAGAGGGTTGTGCCCCTGGGCAATTAGTTCTTTCGTTTCCCGGTCATAAAATTGCGTATTCTTACGGAAAATTTCCGTGGCCCGGATGGCCATTGGGCTATCGATATAAATGGGCATCTCTGGGATAGCATTTTTCATACGCAATTGATTGATGCTATACAGAACATCCTGGGTTCGGCCAGCAGCGAAGGCAGGAATAATTAATTTGCCGCCCCTTTGATAGGTATCAATAATGGCCTTTTGTAAAAGCTCCAATTTATTATCAAGATCTTCATGCACCCTATTGCCATAGGTAGACTCCATCACCACATAGTCTGCCTCCGTAATAAAGGAAGGGTCCTTAATAAAGGGTTGGTTTATATTACCAATGTCCCCGGAAAAAACAACCTTTGTTTCTTTGCCATTTTCCTTGACCCACATTTCAATCATGGCGGATCCCAAAATATGTCCGGCATCCCTGTAACAAACCCTTATTTCTGGGCTAATGGGAATTATTTCATTATACTGAACTCTTTCAAAAAAGTTTAAAGCCCGGGCACCGTCTTCCGCGGTATAAATAGGTTCAATCAATTTCCGCCCTTGCCGGCGGTATTTACGGTTTTTACGTTCAACCTCCATCTCTTGGATATGCCCACAGTCTGGCAGTAATATTTCGCATAAATCCACAGCAGCAGAGGTGGCAATGACTTTTCCTTTAAAACCGTGTTTAATAAATTTCGGAATGAGACCGCTATGGTCGATGTGGGAATGGGTTAATAAAATATAGTCTATGCTAGAAGGTGACAAAGGGAAATTTCGATAGTTACGCTCTTTAATTTCCTTAGAGCCTTGAAATAAACCACAATCCACCAATAGACGTGTGGAACCGGTATCCACTAAAAAACATGAACCAGTAACGGTTTGGGCTGCCCCTAAAAATTGAATGTACATTTTCTAACCTCCCCGTTCAATCTCTCCTACATTATTTCTTGAAAATATAACAAAAACCTTCATTTTCTTTTCGTCTTTATGGTTCGTGTTTGTCATTGCTGCAAGCTAAGTGGGCCATGGGGTTTGGCTGCATGGTATTTGATGCTATTTTCAGGGTAACAAACTTGACAAAACCGTCAGATAATTTTACTCTAAGTATGGTCATATTTTTTATGTTTAACACGGAGGTGTTCATTATGCCTATCTATGAGTTTCGTTGCCAACACTGTGAGCATCGGTTTCAGAAGCTCTGTTCTCTGGGTGAAAATGGAGAAAATATCACTTGTCCCTCATGCAAAGCGGCTCATCCCAAGAGAGTGATGTCCGGATTTACCCTTAATAATCCAGGTGCATTGGTCGGCAGCCGTGGTGACAGTTGTCGTGGGTGTACCTCCAGCAATTGCGAAGGCTGTAGAAATTAATCCCCAGGGGAATTAAAATTAATTCCCCCGGGGATTTTTATTTTCCTTATAGATTTAAGCAGCGTACCTCAGCCATATCCAGGCGAATGCGGCTTCTGTTGCTGGCACGGGGATTAAAGGTGAAGACCAGTTCTGCGTTGACCGCTGTACCGGGAACCCTACCGGTGGTAAAAGTGAATAACTCGAATCTTTCATCCTCAATAATGGCCGGTGAAAAGGGACCTTGGGGAGCTACACCAACCACCCTGCCGGAACGGTCACGGAAAAGTACCTGAATACCAAATTGGAAATTGCCCATCCGGGAACCCTCCACATCCTCGGCAATCCGGAAGCTAACCCGGTTATTACTACCCGGTGTGATGGGGAAGGTTTGCGCTAGGGTCGATTGCTCAGTGGGGATGTTACCCATTTCTACCGAATAACGGCCACTAAAGGCAATATTCGAACGGCGAACATTGGTAGCATTCCAGCCCGCCGGCTGAGTGGCTGTGCGCCAGCTTTCAAAACTGCTATTGGTAAGCAGATTTTGACCCGTGCAGGCTCCGGGGCCCGGCGGTCTGGTAGGCCCAGGTGTTGGTGTGGGTGTTGGAGTAACACCTGCTCTGATTCTGAAGGTGCCCCTTATTCCCTGGTTCCTTAATCCCTGGGCCACATTAAAGGCCTCTAAAATGAAGTTGCCCGCTGCAACCTGGTTTCCTGAATTATTTGTTTGATCCCAAGTATAGCGGTAAATGGCATATTGATTGGGCCGAATGGTTACCGTGCCGGACTGTTGGGTAAAGAATCTTCCCCTGGAATAACGCCACACCTCAACCTGGTCCGCAGCCCTGCGTATAACCAGTTCGAACCGTTGACCCGTGTTATAACGTAAAGTGATCGCGCGATTGGTGACATTGACTTTATATAGCGTGATGGGAACCCTTTCCCCCCGTCTGAAATCGCCGCTGCCAATCACCAGGATATATAACAAACCATTTACCTGCCTGGTGGTATATTGAGAACCACTAATGCCTTGCACCCGTAAGATGGTATTAATGGTTGAGCTATACTGACTTGCCACTTGGGCCTCATTTTGATTACCTAACTGGGCAGTAGTTAGTGGTGCTGTTTCAGCTACTTCATTCTGATTGTTCTCAATTTGATTGTTCTCAATCTGATTACCCTCATTGTTAGAAATTTCTCCCCCTACATCGGGCACGGTTAATTGCTGTCCGACATCAATCTGGTTGATATTCGTAACTTGGGGATTAAACTGCTGAAGTTCTGAGATGGAAATGCCATGTTGCTGTGCGATCTTTGAGAAAGTATCCCCCGGTTGCACAATATATACTGCCATAAACTGTCCCTTCCTTTCGGCATAAGTCTTTAACACATCCTATGCAAAAATGAAGGGAAGTGTGCTGTGAGCTTGTTAGCTGTGAGCTAGACATCATAAGCCTTTGTCATCCTAATACCGCAAGCCGGACCTCGAATACCACAACCCTAGGCCATGGCCCTTCTGGGAAATAAAACCCACCGAATTAGCAGGTGCTATCGTTATCCCCCTGAGCGACTTTGGCGGAGCGCCGTTAATAACTCTTGACGAGTGGAGGGCGAAATCGGGGGGGCGCGCTCAGGACGAGCGCGCAGCCTTAGCTGAGACAGGACGTCGAATCTAAGGCGACCCCCGATTTCGCCCGGAACGAGTCTTAGAGTTATCGGCGCGGAGCTCTAGGAGCGAATGGGGGATAACGATAGCACACCCCCTTCGCGGATGCAATATGCCATGCACCAAAACCCCATGGCCCATTTAGCTCACAGCTAATGGCTCATAGCTAAAGACTAGCTATAACTATGCAGCCCCGGCATCAGCCAGGTAACCCCAAACAGCGTAAAGATCACCGCTGCAAAGCCCACGATTGACAACCAAGCAGTCCGTCTCCCCTGCCAGCCCCTGGTAAAACGACCATGTAAAAAAATGGCATAGATCAGCCAGGTGATTAAAGCCCAGGTTTCCTTGGGGTCCCAACTCCACCAGGTACCCCAGGCCTGTTCCGCCCAAACAGCTCCAGTGATTAACACCAACGTTAAGAAAACAAAACCAACGGCAACCACCCGGTACAATAGTTTATCTAAGGTGGCCGTACTGGGCAGCAAAGAAACTCCCTGGGCCAGGGCTGTGCTGCCAGATCCACTGGAATCTAGGGCCACCGGTTGAGCATCACGGATCAAATAGAGCACACCTACCCCAAAGGATACCCCAAAGGCACCGTAGGCCAGCACGGCTGTGGCCACGTGGGAGTGCAGCCAATAACTTTGCAGGGCAGGCATCAGGGGCCTCACTGTACCATTTAGCATACTGGCAGCCGCCAGCAGCAGCACAGCCACCGGCACAACTACCGTACCCAGCAGCGGCACAGGATGCTTACGTTGGGTAAGCAAATAGGCCAGTATCACACCCCAGGCAAAGAAAATGATAAATTCATACATATTGGCAAAGGGTAAACGCTGAGCGGTTATGGTTCGTATAACAAGACCTGCTGTATGCGCTAAAAAGCCTGTCCCCACCATTCGTGTAGCCCATTTGACCAGCGATGCTTTTTCCGTAACGGCATAGACCAGAAATATCAGTGCCCCCAGGGCATAAAGACCAAGGGTGAGATCAAAGGCAAGTTGTTCGGTTATGGGTATCATGTATGAAGAGAACGCTCCTCTCGGATAATCCCGCTTAATTTTTCAATAAGTAGTTCTTCCTGTTCCCTGCCCCTTAGTCGGTGCCGGGCAGCCAGTCGTATCTCTGTGCCTGTGGTCTTTGGGGAGATCAGCAACCAAATTTGATTGGGTTTTACATAGAGACGTACGGGCAAGGCCAGCAGGAACAGGATAAAGCCAAGCCAGATAAGGGGCAACCCAGGATCTTTCTTAACACGCAGTCCGGTATAGGCAATACGATTGGTAAAGACCACTTGGCTTTCCATTAAATGGATCGGTTCCTGGAGTTCTGCAATCCCCATTGAAAAGGGCATTCCATTGCTGTAAACCACATATCTGGGCCAGCGAACTTCCAACTCTAGCCGGGCAGGCCCTCCTAATAAAATCCTTTCCCCTTCCTCAATATTAAAATTAAAGGTATGCTTCTCATCCCTGATGGCACCCTGCAATTGATAGCCGTAGGATGTTTGGTAAATTTTGACCCCCTGATAATGAAGGGGATTGTTTACAGAAACAGCTTTTTCCAGCTTTTTTTCGTTGGCTAATGAAACTTCAATTAAGGAGGTATATTGCTTGGGTGTTCCATCCTCATGTTGGTCAATGGTAAATTTCTTTACGTTAATATCAAAGGGAAAACCTTGCTTGCTAAGCTCTGACCGACCCGGAACAGGAACCTTCACATATAGCTCCTGACCCCAAACAGCACCCGCCACACCCCCGGCAATAACAAAAACCATGGCCAAATGCAGTAACGGAGAGGCTAGATTAGCCCAACCCTTGCTTTTTCCAATGAGAAGTTTCCCTTGTTCAACCTTTTTCCCTGCAACCCGAAAACCCAAGTGACGAAGTTCAGATGTTGCCTCTGGAATTGCTTTTTCGGGTGGGCAATTTTCCAGGATGAGGGTTCTATGGTGGCCCCGATGCGTTAATGCCCCCGGTACACCCTGATCCCGTTTTAACAGTCCCTTGACCCGCCTGACTGTACAGCCAAGCATATTCAGAGTCAATAGGGCACTTAAACCCAGGAACCAGGGGGAGACAAAAATCCCCATCTGAAAGGTTCCCATGACGGAAAAAATGATTAACAAACACAAAAGAGCCAACCCCAGGGACATGGAGGTAAGAAACCTCCATGTCCCTGCAATGGCAGAAACTATTTTATTCATTATCTCGCAGCCCCCCGTGCTTTTTCGGCTGTTTGAATGGCCTGGTGTGCCAAATCAATGGATTTGCCGAGAAATACTGCTGCTTCCTGACGATTATGAAAACCCATGCTGTTGGCGGTAGCAACCCAATCCCACATCCACTGGGACTGACGATTTAACTTCCTGGCTTCTTCGATTAACTTTTGATCAGCACCCGGTGCAGCCGCTGCTTCTTTGATGGCATGGATGGCTTTCACATTGGTATTGCCGGCAAGATCCAAAATCTCGTGATGCTGGTCCTGAATCTTATAAACCATGTTCTTCAGTTGTTCCGTACCCTCCCTGTGACATTGGGTACAGCTTTTATCCATGGTGTGCACCGGGCTGGTAAACCAATGAGAAGAAATTTTGGTATCACCCTGTTTAACATAAGGCATATGGCAATCGGCACAGGCTACACCCGCCGACTGATGTACACTACCCTGAAATAATTCGTAATCTGGGTGCCTTGCCTTCAGCATGGGTGTCTGTGACTCTGGATGCACCCATTCGGTAAAATTCAATTTTTCAAAGTAGGCCAAAACCTCATCGGCCTTTAAGCCGTTATCCCAGGGGAAAGTGGTCTTCTTGGTATCCTTTTGGAAATAGTAGGTTACGTGACATTGGGCACATACTAGAGAACGCATTTCCTGCTTGGTGGCTTTGGTAATATCTTTACCCTGACGCTCAAAAGCTTCAAGCAAAGCCGGACGGCTGATTCTCAAATCATTGGTCTTCGGGTCATGGCAATCGGAACAACCGATGGGATGTTTTACCTCCTTATATATCTCGCTGAAAGGTTTACTATAAAAAGCATCCCCATAGGTTTCAATCAATCTGGGAACCTCAGTTCCTTTACAGGTCATACAGGCACCGCCGGTCTTGGTTCTCTTTGGGTTAATGGCACCAACATCCTGCACAGCATAGAAATGGCTCCTGGGCTCATAAAACTCCTCGCCATAGCCGGTACCTGCATAAAGCACTTTCAAATAGGGCTGTATCTCCAGTTTACTGGTTCTGTTGTTACCGCCATATTTTGTCTTCGTTTCATATTTACTGCCTTCATTAAAACTTTCCCAGTGCTTGGGGTAGTATTCACCCCACACTTCACTGGCTTCGTAATTATCTTGTATTTCCTGGGGGTTAATCTTTCTGGCCGCTTCGCTTAAGGTTCTGTTATTAATGGAAAATGCGGTATATACTGCCCCAAGAATCATTGCTGCCACCACCACGGACAGTGCTATGATCAGTCCTTTGTTTCTCATGGCTAATTATTCACTCTCCCTTTGTATATACCAGTATCGGCTGTGTGGTTCGTTTTGATGGCAATCGTAACAGTTCTTGCCACGATCATTCTTGGGATACCCAACAACCTCCATCAATTTCGTGTGACAGCGGAGGCAGTTATCATTTACCACCTGGGAACCGTGACCACTTATTTCAATCCTGTTTGGTATGAGTCCCAGGACCATTTCCAAGCCATCCCTTGTCCCTGTAAAGGCTTTATAAAAGGCTCCGGGAATAAAACGATGGGGAATATGACAATCCCCACAGGTAGCATGTTCCCGATGCGCCGATGCCTGATAGGTATCAACCCAGGGATTCATTATATGACAGCTGCCACAGAATTTTGGTCCGTCCAGCTGTTTTGATATAAACGGAATTTTAATTGCCAGGATACTACCCAACCCTACTACAGCCAGCACCAGCAATATCTGCCAGACCCTTTTCATACGACCTCCACAATTTCCTTGTAGAATATTCCGTTATTCGAAACTTACATTATATTTTCCATGATTTTACTTATTTATACTGTTTCCCCAAGATGATTGCTATATTTTTCTTGCTCCATTACAATGATATAAAATCATGCAGGACAAACTATATTGAAAAATAATTTATTGAGGTGTGGTATGTATAAAGAATTAAGTCCCTATTACGACTACATTTTCCCGGCAAGTCAAGAGCAGTTAACGTTTTTTAAGCAGGTGTTTGGGGATTTAGGGGTCAGCAGGGTATTGGATTTGGGCTGTGGCTCGGGAAATTATTCTTTGGAATTTGCTAAGTGGGGCCTTGCCGTGGTTGGTTTGGACTACGAACGGGAAATGATTCGCTTGGCTCGGGAAAAGGCCAGAAAACTTGGCCTACGTGTGGACTTTATAACCGGTGATATGAGAAAGCTTGAAGATATTGAAGGTAAGTTTGATGCCGTGATTTGTATCGGCAATTCTTTGCCCCATCTCTTGACTGACAAAGACCTAACCACCTCACTCACACAAATGAAAGAAAAGCTCTATCGCGGGGGAACCCTCATTATTCAAACCGTAAACTACGATCGAATCCTAAAGGGCAATATTACTGAGTTGCCGGATATTGTTAACAACCAAGCTGGCATCATTTTTACCCGTCACTACGATTTTCGTGCCAATGGACTTATTGACTTTAAAACAACCCTTATTAAAAACGAACCGAACGGCAGCCAACATCGTTTAGGTTCCGCTCAGGTTCCTTTGCGTCCTTTAACCCGCTTAGAGCTGGAAAAACTTATGCAAGCCGTAGGTTTTGAGGATATCCAAGTTTTTGGCGGCTTTAGCCGTAAATCCCACGGTTGGGATAGCCAGGCAACAGTGATACAAACCTTTCGCAG
Organism: Desulfotomaculum sp. 1211_IL3151; assembly: GCF_036763075.1. Taxonomy (NCBI): domain Bacteria; kingdom Bacillati; phylum Bacillota; class Clostridia; order Eubacteriales; family Desulfotomaculaceae; genus Desulfotomaculum; species Desulfotomaculum sp. 1211_IL3151. The sequence continues at coordinate 19,331 of NZ_JBAIYV010000036.1, forward strand.
AAGGTCCTGTAAATTAAGTTAGCACAAATAGGAGATGGATCATGGAAGCTACTATAAAATATTTACAGAAGGTGCCCCTCTTTTTCGATTTATCCGAAGAACAATTACATGAATTGTCCAGCCTTCTATTGGAACGCAGTTATCAAAAGGGGCGAATTATTTTTATGGAGGATGAGCCAGGAGAAGCACTCTATCTTTTAAAATCTGGACTCATTAAGTTAACCAAAAGGCTGGAAGATGGCCGTGAGCATATCCTGCACTTCGTAAACCCCGGTGAAGTTTTTGCAGAGGTAGTGCTATTTGAAGGGGGCAATTATCCAGCCACCTCAGAATGCCAGGAGGATTGTGTAGTGGGCGTGCTGCGCAATACCGATATCGAAAGACTTATCAGTCAAAACCCCAACATGGCCGTAAGTATGCTGCGTATTATGTCCCGACGACTACGTACTGCCCAGGAAAAGGTAATGAATTTGGCCCTGCATGATACCGCCCGCCGCCTAGCCTTTACTTTGCTGAAAATGTCCGAAGAACATGGCATAAAAAAGGATCAGGGTACCAAAATTAACATGAACCTAACAAACCAGGAACTGGCCAACCTAACCGGCAGTTCCCGGGAAACCATCAACCGCATGTTAAACAGCTTTAAGCGGGCCGGTGCCATCGATGTGGAGCGGCAGCAAATTGTGGTGTTAAATAGGTTAAAGTTAGAGGATTTATTGCGTTAAAAAACACCGTGCCCGGCGCACGGTGTTTTAACTTAGGCTTTCATATTGCGGATGAGGATAAACCCCAAAACAACCGCCGCCCCGGCAATGACTCCGTTAAGCAGCCAGCGGTTTCTCTCTGTCCAGGGTTTTTCAATGGGTACAAAATCTGGATTAACCGCTTCGGAACTTGGTTGTAATAGAGGCAAATCCTTTTGCTGCACCAGATGTGAAAATTGGGCCACATCATATTTTGGTGCTTCACTCTCTGGGTTACCGTACCAAAGGTTGTTGATACCGACGGGAAGGTCTACTAAAATCTTAGGCACCTCTCCCCAGAGGGTAACCTCTTTAATATCTAACGGCGGGCTATCTTGATTGTGAATGATTAGCTTGATATACCTAGCACAGGCTTGTCTAAGGGGCAGGTTATTCTCTAAGGCAGCATAATCCGACCATTGATAATGATAGATCCGCCCATTGGACAGACTGCTCCAGGTGTCCCCATCATTGCTGTGCAAGGTTTCCAGCACTCGGCTATAGTTCCTCCCCGAAACTTCTAGGGTTAGATGATCAACAAAATACCCCTTTACTCCCAAATCAATTATCAATACCGTATCCTTTTCACTCTGTTCAATTTTACTGATTTTTCCTGGCAGGACGGAGAAATCTTTCTCTTCTACAGGTGTATAGCCGATTTTTGCTTCTGTTATGCTTAGCGCCTTCTGTTCTGCTGCATCAACGGTGACCCGAATCAAGCGATAATCTGCCGTTGGATAGATGATTTTATTATTTTCTAGTTCTTTCCCCACCGAATAGATCTTATCTTTGTGGATCAAGTTCCAGTTCCTGTTGTCACTGCTGCCTTCCACCTTGATTTGGCGCAGGTAATCCTGGTCTGTATCCAGGGATAACCAGATCATATTATTGGGGGTAGGTTGATGCAGGTCAAAGGTAATGCTGGAATACTGGTTTTCCCGGATCACGTTATTTAAGGTCCCCGCCCCGGAGTTAACCCCATCGGTACTTTCCTGGCTATAGTAGGTTTCAGAGGTGGGCAGCAACAGCTGGTAAGACAGCTCCTTCCCCCGGGCATCGATGACCCTTAGATCCTCAAACCCAGATTTGGTATGGGCCAATATGTCGGTATCCAACTGTATTACATGCATTCCTTCCTTTTCTGCCCTAAAGTTCTTTTTATACTGCCAGTTTTTTTCTTGAAAATCGGCATAGGCAGGTACAGCTAACAACAACAGGGCTACGATTAGTAATAAACCTTTCTTCATACCTGCCCCCCCTTTTCCCGCCGTTGGTAAACGAAAGAAACCCCCACCAGGATGCTTCCCACAATGATAAGAATAAGAATGCGGAAAATCATGTCTAAACCGCTCAAATCAAAAAATACTACTTTAAAGGTGGTAAGACCAAAAAGAACCAGGGACATATACCGAAAGCCTTTAAGATCGCGGCTTAAACCCACTATCATAAGAAATAGTGCAAAGGCAACCCAGGCCAAGGAAACAGAAAAATCCAAAGAGTAACTTAGCGTAAAGTAGGAAAGGGCCTGCTCAACTTCCCAGGTTATTTGTTTCACTGCCAAAATGGCTCCCAGCACTGCCGCCGGCCACACTCCTTTGCGTTCTTGCTCTGAAAGCTCTTTCGCATTATAAAGAAAGTGGGCGATTAAGAAACAGCCAAGCACAGATAGGTTAGCCGCCAAAGAATAGGCATTGACCAAGGGTAACGGATCGGTCTCCAGATAGGGATAACCATCCAAGTGAAGTACCAGTATTACGTAGACCAACAGGGCGATAGCAGCCCGACGGACCCAAATATTTTTCCCCTTTAGACCGCCATAGAATAAAGCCAAGGCTTCTACTGTCCAAGCCAGCTCCGTGACCCACTGTTCCTCCAGTTGCAAAGGTATCGCAATGGTGACAAAGGCTAATCCTGTACCCAGCAATGAAAGGAAGAGTAAATCATCACCCTGCATCCTCCTTTTTAGGCCCAAAGCTACCATTAGATAAAGCAAAGCCAAAATGATCGCAAATAAACCAAGCCAATCTTCATACCGACTATCTAAATTATTTGCACTGGCCATAAAAAAGAAAGCAGCATTGATAACCAACAATAAAACATCCCTAACTTCGGTTGGCTTCTGGTGGCGAATGTTGTATAAAAAAACAAGGATGCCAAATACAACGAAATAGAGTGTTAAATAACTTTGATTTAACCAGATGTTGGTATCTTGATTGCTCAGTCCCTGGCTAATGGCATAAACAAGAGCAGTACCCACAAAAGCTAGTTGATTTAGACTGCGCCACTGTTTATAAAAGGCCAGATAGAGAATCGCTAAATCCAGCACCGCCACATAACCCAATAGTGCTGCCGGATTGGCTTCCTCGCTGCCAATTAAGAAAGGTGCCAAAAACCCGGCAATGGTCGACAACACCGCAACACCAAAGGCCTGCTGCCTGACGGCCAGGCTACCACCAGCCACTGTTGTTAAAATCAATAGAGCAAAGGCCGTTCCAGAACCTATTAGGTGATAAAAATTGGCTGCTGCAAAGGTGGTTAAATAGATAATGCCAATGCCGCCCCCGGTAAAGCCCTGGGAAAAATAGCGATAATTTCGCCGCATCAAGATATCCCCACTAACCAAGAAAACTACACCAGCCAGATAGCCAATAACCATTCTGCCCAGTTCACCAATCCACTGATTATCAAAGGAATATTTAAGAAAATAAGCCAAGCCAAAGAGCAATATTAGGATCCCCAGTCGGTTCAAAAGCTTGCCGCCGATGAGGCTTTCTAAGCCTTCCTTTACCAAGGTGCCTTTCATCCTCTGGGAAGTTACATTGATTCTGTTTTTTAGTTGGTTATCCGGCGCAATGTTACCAGGGCTTTGTCCCATCACTTGTTTTGGGTCACCGGCCCCGGCTTCCAGCACAGCCACCCGTTCCTTTAATCTATCTACTTCGGAAGTTAATGCCTCTATTCTTTCCAGCAGCTCTTTATCCTTCGTCATCATGCACCACCTCTAAGGTTCTTAACTGAAGAAAATTCGCAAATCAACATAAGAATCCCTTTAAATGATGGCTACAAATTATGATAGTTTTGTGATCGTTAGTGCAGGAATTTTCTCCTTCAGCTAGAATAGTATTTATATTCGACTTTTAAATTACCTCCGAGCTGGGCGACCTACGACAAAGGTTATGGTTTTCCAGCCGATAGGGTTCACCCGGAAACAGGTGCACCTCCCGTGCGGAAAGGATGGTAAGGTGTGTTTGTTATACCTTAAACCGCACTGTGTTGCGGTTTTTTTAATTTATTTCCGTTCTCCGAGACATTATGCCTAAGGCTATGGCTAGGGTGTTTTGTACGACAGGGTTAATCTGGAAACGGCTTAGCCTCCCCCTTTGGAAAGGAGAGCATTTACCCACCTTCTATTTAGGGTTGGTTTGTGCTGCTTTTTCGGGGTACAAACCAACCCTTTTACTATTTTATTCCGGGTCGCGCCTGTCTCCCGTAAATTGGGCCCCCTTTTAGAAGGACCGCCTGTTAAGGCAAGTTTCCAGCAGTTTTAGTAAAATTTTAAATTAACTTTAGGGATCTCCAACCCCTAAAACTTCCATAATTGAACAACTCCATGTATTAAGCCTAAGCATAGGCGACCTGCGGCAACACCGCAGGTTTTTTCTTTATTTGACTAAAGTTCCTGGCACTTTAGTCAAATAAAGAAAAAATTGCTATTGACTAGGACCAGTAGGTTATGTTAAATTTGTTAACAATTACATATTCATCGACAATGATGGAGAAAAGTAGGTCGAACCCAGCCTTCCAGGGAGAAGAAGTCGAGACTGGAAGCTTCTTTAAGGCATGGTTGAGTGAAGTTCTCTCCGGAGTTGCTGTACTGAAGAGTAGTAGGTACAGCCGGGATTTCCCGCCGTTAAAAGGGAACAGGTATCGGACTTATATCCCGTACCGGTAATAGCGGCCTTTTGGCAATTTGGGTGGTACCGCGAAATCTAGCATTTCGTCCCTTTGTGGATGAAGTGCTTTTTTATTTACCGTGGGGTTGAAGTCCCGTATCTTGTAGAGGTGGGCCTGTATGGCCAATTTGGGTGGTACCGCGGATTAACTCTCCGTCCCTTTGTGGATGGGGAGTTTTTTATTTTTTTGTGAAAGGAGGGTTATCTATGTTAGGGTTTGCTGACCCCCAAATCATTCTCGCTTATATACTTTGCATTCTTTCCGCTGGTTTATGTGTGGCCTACGGAATAAAAAACTGGAATAAAGATTGTTAACGATTGAAAAAGGGGGCTGACCCCGGAGGAGGTCTGTAAAATATGGATTATAACGTGTTAATCCTCTGCATATTGCTTTACCTAGGGATAACGATTCTGCTATCTGTGCTGGCTTTTCGGCATACCAAAACAAAAAAGGATTATCTGCTTGCGGGTGGTGAAACACATCCCTCATTAATGGCACTTTCCTACGGTTCTACTTTTGTCAGCACATCTGCCATTGTAGGTTTCGGTGGCTCAGCGGCAATGTTTGGCATGAGTCTCCTCTGGCTAACCTTTTGCACGATATTTGTTGGTGTCTTCATCGCCTTTGTCGTCTATGGCAAAAGAACCCTCCTGGTAGGAAAGAAATTAGGAGCTAGTACATTTCCGGAATTTATTGCACTAAGATACCAATCTGAATTCATAAAAAAGTTTTCCGCCTTGGTCATTATAGCCGGCATGCCCGTCTATGCGGCTGCAGTTATGATCGGTTCGGGACGTTTTCTGGAACAGTTACTGCATATAGACTACAATCTGGCAATTATTATTTTTGGTATCATTACGGCTGCCTACGTGATTACCGGCGGTATAAAGGGTGTCTTATATAACGATGCCTTCCAAGCTTCCATCATGTTTTTAGGCATGATCCTGCTTTTTTTCGTGACCTATAGCAAACTGGGCGGCATTACCTCTGCTCACCAGGCACTTACGAATATGACCTCCCTGGTGCCAGAAAGCATGGCCGCCAAAGGTCACCTGGGTTGGACCTCCATGCCTAAACTTGGTTCAGAATACTGGTGGGTCGTCGTTTCCAGCCTAGTAATGGGCGTTGGCATCGGCGTGTTAGCCCAACCACAGTTAGTTGTTCGTTTTATGACGCTTAAGGGTCCCCGGGAAATAAACCGGGCCGTGGTGGTGGGCGGTATATTTATCCTCGTCATGACAGGTGTAGCCTTTACGGTTGGTGCACTCTCTAATGTTTATTTTCAGCAATCCCTGGGAAAAATCTCAATTGCTGCCGTTACGGATGTCGCCACAGGAAAACCAAACATCGACAGTATTATCCCACTTTATGTTCGTTCTGCCCTGCCCAGCTGGTTTGGGTACTTATTTATGATGACTCTTTTATCGGCGGCAATGTCTACCTTAAGCGGTCAGTTTCACGTAATCGGAACTTCCCTTTGCAATGACTTGTATAAAAACGCTACTCTTTCTTCTAACCGTTTCTCCATCCTAGTGGCCCTGGCTGCTTCCATCTATCTTGCCTTGAAACTTCCTGGCAGTATCATCGCAGTGGCCACAGCTATTTTCTTTGGCGTATGCGCTGCCACCTTTTTGCCTGCCTATACCGCTGCTCTATTCTGGCCCCGGGCCACAAAGTCCGGTGTAATCGCGAGCATGATTGCAGGCCTGACATCCAGTATTCTGCTCATGGCCTTTGTTCATGCTAAAGAATCGACGGCCCTTGGCCTAAGCAACCTACTCTTTGGTAAAACGACTCTCGTTGGCACACCCTGGGTCTACATAGACCCCATTATGATCAGTCTGCCACTTTCTGCTGTTGCATTAATAACAGTCAGTTTGCTATCTGAGAAGGTTGACTCGATTTACCTATTGGAGAAATCCACTGTAAATAAATAACAAAACCTTAATGACTCCCGGCTTCTCTTTTTCTGTCAAGCAAGCGCCGGATTCATTAAGTGCTTAAGCCCGCTATAACTGCTGCAGGAAAATCATGGACTGCATGAATTTAAAGGACATTGTATAGCTAGCGAATTCTTTCTTTATTTAATCCCTGCAAAAATAGAATCAACACGAATTATTTTAGTTTTCGTCTTATTCGTAAAGGAATTTTTGTCTTTAGCTCGAATAAATATATTTAAGTCATATAAATTACCTCCGAGCTGGGCAACCTACGATAAAGATTATGGTTTCCTAGCCGATAGGGTTCACCTGGAAACAGGTGTGCCTCCCGTGCGGAAAGGATGGTAAGGTGTATTTGTTATACCTTAAACCGCACCATGGTGCGGTTTTTTTAAATTTACTTCCGTTCTCCGATACATCATGCCTAAGGCTAGCTATGGTATTTTGTACGATAGGGTTAATCTGGAAACGGCTTAGCCTCCCTCTTTGGAAAGGAGAGCATTTACCCGCCTTCTATTAAGGGTTGGTTCGTGCTGCTTTTTTAAGGGGTATGAACCAACCCTTTTACTATTTTATTCAGGGTCGCGCCTGTTTCCCCCATAATAACTGGGGTCTTTTTTAAAAAAATGCCTGTTCAATAAGTTTCAGGCATTTTCATAAATATTTTGATACTTAATGGAGCGAGGATTACAAATCATATGGAAACAATTTGTCTTGACAATTGCGTTTATGTAACGGGTAATGCCCGAACCTCAGAGCGCTCCACCGTAGGAAATGTCACGGACGTTTTTGCCGTTGAGGTGGTAATAAACATCGAAACGGACCAGATTGTGGAGGCATCCTGTACCCTGGTAACGGAATTAGGCAGACAGTTTGTCCGAAACCTGTTGCTAGGTCACAACTTTATACTGGGGATAGAAAAAATTATCCAAGACATCGATTTATATTATCAGGCATTACCTAAAAAATCATTGATAGCCGCTTTAAAGGATGCCAACAATAAATATAAAAATTATAAAAAAAAGATTACCGAATAGGCAACAGAGCCTTGCGGATAATTTAAGTTAGTTTTTCCGTTCCGGACAAAAAGCCGCCACTATCCTTTTTGTCTGTAAAACGGCAAGAGCCTAACAACTAAAAACTATTATGGGTTTTTAGGGGTTGGGTTTTCCTCCAACCGGGTAACCCTACAGGAGGTGTTGTACTGCCAAGAAATATCCGGGAATCTAGTTTTGATCAGGCATAAGTACAATTATGGAGGGATAAAACTAATGAATCAAATCGGCTTATTTATTAATGGTGAATGGGTTACAACCAATCAAAAGGAAATGGTTTTGAACAAAGCAACCGGCGAACCGATCGCTGAAATATGTGTTGCCGGTCCCGCTGAAATTGATCAAGCAATTACCGCCGCTTCCGAAGCATATAAAAGGGAAAAAATTGCCCCTTACCGTCGTTATGAAATTTTGCACCGTGCCAGCCAATTAATGATGGAACGCCAAGAGGATCTGGCCCTGACCATCGCCCTGGAAGTTGGAAAAACCTTGAAGGAAGCGATGGGTGAAATTGCCCGGGCAGCACAAACTATTTTGATTTCTGCCGAGGAAAGCAAAAGAATCCAGGGTGAAGTTATCGCTATTAACGGTTCTCCTGGGAATGAAAACCGTAGTGCTTGGACCATGCGAGTACCCCTTGGGGTGGTTTGTGCCATTACTCCCTTTAACGTACCGGCAAACCTAACTTGCCACAAAATAGGACCGGCTCTTGCTGCCGGCAATGCTGTTGTTTACAAACCAGCCAGTACCACTCCCATCATTGGAGCAAAACTCTGTGAAATATTTGCTGACGCAGGTTTGCCCGCAGGATATTTAAACATGGTTATGGGACCGGGTTCTGTGGTGGGTGAGGCTTTAGCTAAGGATGAAAGAATTTCCTTCTACAGCTTTACCGGAAGTGCTGCTGTGGGTATGAGATTAAAGAACTCCGTAGGTTTTAGGAGGGTTTCCCTCGAATTAGGTTCGAACTCCCCAACCATTGTCCATCGTGATGCCGATGTCGCCAAGGCTGCAGAAGCTTGCACCAGGGCCGCCTTTGCGAATGCTGGTCAGCTTTGTATTTCAGTCCAAAGGGTTTATGTACACAAGGATGTTTATGAAGAGTTTTGTGAAAAGGCCATTTCACTAACAAAAACCTTAAAGCTGGATAACCCTCTGCTCCCCACCACGGATGTTGGTCCCATGATCAGCGAAAAGGAAGCGATTCGGGCAGAAGAGTGGATTAAGGAAGCAGTGGCAGAAGGGGCTGAAGTACTGGTAGGTGGTCATCGCAACGGGCCCTTCCTGGCACCCACAATTTTAACCAAGGTTCAACCCCAAATGAAATGTAGTTGCCATGAGGTTTTTGCACCCGTATTTAGCATCGTATCCTACGAAAACATCGATGAAGCCTTTCGATTGGCCAATGATTCCGATTATGGACTGCAGGCTGGTATTTTTACCAACTCCCTTGATTTGGCCATGCGTGCTGCCGCAGAACTGGAAGCAGGTGGCGTAATTATCAATGATGTCTCCACCTTCCGGGCAGATATGATGCCCTATGGAGGTTGGAAACAAAGTGGTATTGGTAAAGAAGGCCCCCGTTATGTCATTGAAGAAATGACAGAAGAAAAGATTATTGTTTTTAATAATTAAATAACTTTAGGTATAGGCAATCTGCGGCCCCGCCGTGGGTTGCCTATTTATATGCTCCTCCCAGCAATAAGAAAAGATAAGGCTCACGCCAGCCTATAGCGTGAGCCTTAGCTTTTCTTATTGCTATCATCCTTAAAATCTTATACTTTCTGCCCTGATAGTATAAAAAAAACTCGGCTGAGCCGAGTAATAAAAAAGCGGGGTATGCTTTTACACAAAAAAGATTATACGACATTACTCGACTTATGTCGAGTGTTTTTCGTCATTTTTTTCTATTCTAGCCAATAAAGTACCCAGCCTTTCCCCGGGTTGACCCTCCCTATGCAGCAAATCAATGGTTTGCTGCAGCCACTGTAATACGCCCTGTTCATCAGTTAGGGAGCAAACTTCCTGGGCCAATTGCGGCCTGCGTCCCAATTTGCCACCCCGTAGGACCCTGTAGCCAATGTTGCCTGTGGCAATGGCACCAGTGGGACAACTTTGAGCACATTTACCACAATTTAAACACAATGAACGATCAATATGAGGACCTTGTTCAGCCAAGCTAATCGCTTGATCCGGGCAAGCAGCAACGCATCGGCCACAGTCTGTGCAGCCCTCGCCTACCACGGGTACTGCCTGCCCCTGCAGGGCAAAATCTTTAATCTGTGGTTGACTGCAGGAGTTTGGACAACCCGCAATGGCCACACGAAAAATATGGTGCGGCATGGCTCTGGTACTGCCAAGACGAGCCAACTGTTTATTGGTAAAGTCTGTTTGCTCAAAAAATTCTTTAAAAACAGACTCCATACGGTCCAAATCGATAATTGCACGGTGACAGTTACGGCATCTCGTGATTTGGTACATATTCGTATCGGCCTGACCACGGTTATTTTCTTTATGTTGCATGTTTAACCTCTTTTCCTTCGCCTAGCGAATAATGGCCATAATAAACAAGATCGAAATGCCTAGAAATAAGTTGACTGCTGAAAACCAAATAAATCGATTCTGCATCCCAGTAAAACCAGGCGTCGGCTGCTCGCCGGGCCTTTGGGGTGCCTCGGCCGGAATGCGCCTGGCATAGTTTAAACTAACAATGGCCGTAAGAAAGACCATGATTAGGAACAGGCTGATCTTTAGAAGCATTAGCTTACCATAGCTGGTCATGACAAACAAGTCAAACATATAAAAACGTCCATAGATGCGATAAGTACCAGTTACAGCTAACACCGCAATACTGGCCCAGGCCCAATTTTTAAAACGCTCAATGCCCATCAGACGCAAAAATTGCGGTGGTATCCCTTTCGCTCCCACCGCCGGTGTCAGGACTATCATCATGAAAATCATACTGCCAATCCATGTAGTAAAGGCCAGATCATGAAAGAATCTGGCTATTTGTGTTAAGGTAAGCATTATTTTAGGCCCCTTACTTTACGGCTTTATTAAGTTCTTGCAGCAGTGCCTGCACATCCAAGCCATGCAGCATCGCCCCCTTTTCCAGGGACTCCAGTTGGGCAGTGGGACAGCTCAGGCAGCCCATGCCATACCGCTGAAATACTTCTACCGTTTGAGGAAATTCCTTTACGATGTATCCCATGGTCATGTCGCTGGTAATCTTAGACATTCATCATTCCTCCTAAATACTTATAGTTTGCTCAATTTATGGCTGATTATCCAATTATGCAAGTCTCCCGGTCAGAAGCTTCTGCGTTGCCTTTGATCTTGTGATCATGATACTCCTTTTATTCTTAACACTCCGTGAGAAATATAACCAACTCCCTGTGATATGACTCACAGGTTAAAAAAATAGGGTTAGCAACACTCCCTTTTCTCCTTGTCTATCGGTAGAAAAACCTGAACGAGCGTGCCTTCGTTTATTTTACTTTCTACCTGAATGGTACCACCGTGCTTATCAATGATCCACTTGGCTATGGCTAAGCCTAAGCCACTGCCACCGGTTTGTTTGGTCCTGGATTTATCAGAGCGATAAAATCGATTAAATATATGTGGCAGGTCATTTTCGGGGATACCTAAGCCGGTATCTTCAATTGAAATCACCACCTTGGATTTTTGGGAAAGGCAATTTATCATGATTTTTCCGGTCTCGGGCGTGTACTTGATACTATTATCAACAAAAATACGCAGTGCTTCCTTGATCAATTTGCGGTCGGCATAAAATAGAGTATCCTGGCAGTTGCTCAAGTTGATAATTTCATGGCAATGATCCATTAGCCTTGTTTCTTTGATAACTTCATCAATAAGGTCATTGAGCGGGAATTGTTTTTTATCGATCTTCTGATAATTCTTATCACCTCTGGCTAAAAACAAGAGCTTTTCCACCAGCTCCTTCATATCCTCTGCCTCGGTTTTCATTGCTGCAATGGATTCATCCAGGATGGATGGGTCATTTTTACCCCACCGATCTAACAAATTCGCATAACCTTGAATGACAGCAATGGGCGTTCTAAGCTCATGGGAAGCATCCGAAACAAACTGATTTTGCTGTTCGTAGGAGGACTGTATGCGATCCAGCATACCATTGAAGGTTGCTGCCAATTCCTTTAATTCATCATGGGAACCGGAAACATCCAGCCTGGTATCTAACTCATTAATGGTAATGTTTTTTACGGTTCGTGTCATCGTTGCCACTGGCTTAAGCATTTTTTTGCTTTTGTGCCAGCCAATGATCATCACGAAGCTGACCGCTATAAGGGTTAGACCAAAAAGGATAACGGCCAATAAAATTACACTGGAAATCTCCTTAGCTAAATAATTAGTAATTTGAATATAGCCCTGCTGTGAACCCCAGGACATCGCATAGCTGGAAACCAGGGCTAAGCCCGAAGTACTGAGTGTATCGTTGTAAGAACCACTGAAATTGGTCTGAATACTGGTCAGGAAATAATTCCCCCAATGCATCTTGTTTTTTTCTTTATTCAGGAAAACCGGTTCTTTATTTTCTGCCGTGCTATATAGGACTTTCTGGTCCTCGTCAAATAGGGTTATTTCCGCCCGACTAAGTTTAGCCAAATTGGCAATGTTTCCAGCGGGAATTTCATCGCTTTCTCTTAGGTAAGCGGCAACAATTTGCTGATCCTTCTTTATATTTTCGGCAACATTGACCCCTAGATAAGCAATGGCTGTGATACAAATAGCTGTATTCATTACCAGCAGCAGCAAAGAAAATATCACCGCATATACCGTGGTGATTTTGAAAGTAATGGAGAATCTTAGCCTCTTAACCAACCATTTATAAAGTTTACCAAGTACCATCGGGAGGATTTTTAAAATTTCTAAGCATAATCGCAACATAAACGTTACGATTTGAATCATTATTTTTAAAAACGGTCGTTCATGCTTCATCTTTTAAGAGATACCCCACCCCTCGAACCGTATGAATAAACTTGATATTCAATCGGTCGTCAATTTTGCTTCTCAGGTATCGGATATAGACATCCACAACGTTTGTATCTCCCACATAATCATAGCCCCATACCGCTTCCAGAATTTTATCCCTGGTAAGCACAATGTTTTTATTTTTCAAAAGGTATTTGAGTAATTCAAACTCCCTCTTCGTTAGGTCAATGGGTTCGTTTTTAAACGTTAGCAAATATTTTGCTACGTCTAACTTTAGGTCGTGAACCTGTAAAACTTTATCCGGTTCAGCATGGGCCTTTCTTTTTAAGGCTACCCGGATTCTGGCTAAAAGCTCCTCAATGGCAAAGGGCTTCGTTACATAATCATCTGCACCCATGTCCAACCCCATGACCTTATCCATGGTTTCGTCTTTGGCTGTCAGCATGATCACAGGAATGTCCGAGTTTTTTCTAATTCTCCTTAATACCTCCAGACCATTTACGGAAGGGAGCATAATATCTAAAATGATTAAATCAAAATCCTCTTCTAATGCCTTTTCTAAGCCGGTTCTGCCATCATGGGCCTTTACTACCTCATAGCCTTCATGGGTTAACTCTAACTCTAAAAACCTTGCTATTTTTACTTCGTCCTCAACCAATAGAATTTTTTGTCCGTCCATTAATTTTCCTCCAAAAATATATACTTAAAATAATTATAACCCTTCAAGCAGCAAGGGATTATGAAAAAATAACCTACACTTTTTAATGTAGGTTATTTTTCATGGGTATTTTATTAAGCTGTGGTGTTTAGATCTTCCTCGGTTAATTTCTTTTTCGCCGAATCCACCGCGTTGGATATTTTATTGAGGGTTTGGTTAACCTTGATATCTTCCCCGCCTTTCCCCTTAAACCTCATTCGATGACCTGTGACCAGTGCCAGTAGGAGAACTGGGATCACAATATAGGAAGCAAACACCGTTAGGATAATCGAAAGGGTCACAGACAGATCAAGTACCGTACGATCCTTTTTCTTTATCACAAACCTTGTATTGTTTGCTTTATGAAAAAGACTCTTCATTTTAGAAGAGCAGTCATGCTCTTTTTCCGGTTTAATTCGATTCTCCTTTTCAAGATAAATTAATGCTTCCAGTAAATCACCGTTGCAGTGTTCCAGGGCTTGCTTGGCATCCCCATAGCTTACATTGGCCCTTCTCTTTAATTCATCAATATGGTCTAAGTTAAATGTCATTTTGAATCCCTCCATTTAGAATTTATCTTATCGTTATTATAGGACAGGTTAACTAGAGGATAATTAGTAGAAGATTAGAATTTGATTAGAAATGAAGTTAACAGACATCCTTTCGAAAGCAAGAAGTCCCTGTGTTATAAAAAAGGGACTGTTACACCAAGAACCACTGGGTTCATCGCGTAACAGCCCTGCGTGTAGGTTATCCCTCAATTTTTCAAAGATGGTCCGTCCTGTTATAGCATTTCCTTCGACACCATGCTCAATTTTTCAGACATTTTGGCATTGTTCTCAATTGCTTTGGCAATATATTGGGATGCTTCGGATTGACCTTCACTTATTTCACTGGTTTTTCCAATGTATTCCATTAAATTACCCGTGTTATCGTGTATTTCCTTGACGATATTGGCAATGTCCTTAACGGAAACCGCACTTCTGTCAGAGAGTTTTCTTATTTCATCGGCAACAACATGAAAACCCCGACCGGCTTCACCGGCCCTTGCTGCCTCTATGGCAGCATTTAAACCCAATAGTTTGGTCTGTCCTGCAATATCTCGAATGAATTTTAGTATTTCATCGGTCCTATGCAGCCGATTTTGAGTTTCTTGCGCCACATTGGTTAACTGAACCAGCATGGCTGTAAGCTCTTGGGACGCTGCGGACATCTCCTCTATGCTGCTGCTAATCTCCTCCGTTGATGCGGCCAGGGTTTCGGAAATGCTCGCCACCTCTTCCTGCATAGAAATATCAAAGCCCACCCCAATGGCGCCAATGATCTGACCATCTTCAATAATTGGCAGGGCCACGGCTTTAAAAGGATAGCCAAACACTTCCTTGGGAACCATGGTTTCATTCCTTTGACCGGTTGCCAAAGCAGCGGCTATGCCATCCCCTTGAGCAATTTTATCTCCCGGTTTTACCTTGACATCAATCCTTTTACCCGGTAGATACTTGATAAACTTTTCCTGGTCAGTTAAAGCAATCATGCAATCCATTGGGAAAATACCCCTAATAAGCTCCAGAACCTCACCCAATACTTCTATTTTTTGTAAACTCATCGGTTGTCCCTCCAGGTTAAAAATCTCCTCAATTAAAAAACCTTCCAAAAAAGACCTATACATACTTTTATATTCAACACATACTCAAAATCTCCTGTAATTTGGGGTTTATATACAATTACAGTATAAAACGAATATTTTTTGGAAGATTATCTGTTAACTTCCATAAAAGGTGAAAACATGAAACTACGTAAGTTTTTATCAAAGGCTCTGGGCTATGACGGGCCTCCAACCGATCGTAAATTTATCCTAGAGGAAACAAAAGAAGAAAAGTTCCTGGCTGCCGATGGTGACATCAAGGGGGACACTGTCAATGCTGCACACCCCCGGTGTCCGTTGAAAAAGCCTAAAAAACCCGGCCAGAATGAACAAACCGCCAATGAACAAGATACAGGGGAATTACGACACACTCTTTCCGAAAACATTTTGTATTTGGAAGAGAAATTTCATCTGCCTAAAAATAAGGATGTTGTTTTTCGTTCCTTTACCATTAGTACCGTTCCAGAGGTAAGTGCTGTCCTGCTATATTTAGAAAACATGGTGGATAAACAAGCCATTAACCATTCCATTTTACAACCTCTCATGCTGCTTAGTCATCTGAACCCGAACCAAGGTGCCAACTTAGCCACCTACCAAAGGATCTTGCAAAGCTATTTGCCCAGCAATCATGTTCGAAAGCTAACGATCTACGATGAAGTTATAACAGAAGTTACTGGCGGGGCCACCGTGATCCTTTTTGATGGCTGCTCCTATGGTTTAGCTGCCGAAACCAGAGGTTTTGCCTTTCGCAATATCGAAGCGGCCAGAACAGAGCAGGTTGTCCAAGGCCCCCAGGAAGGTTTTAACGAAAATATCCAGGACAACACCTCGCTAATCAGAAAACACCTGCGGACGGAGCAACTAATAACCGAATATGAAAAGGTGGGAGTGCGTAACAAAACCAATGTTGCCATTATGTATCTCGAGGATCTGGCCAACACAAGTTTAGTGAAAGAGGTTAAAAGCCGTGTTACCGGCATTAATGCCGATTACCTGCCAGAAAGCGGTACGTTGGAAGAGTTTATCGAGGATCATACCTTTTCCCTGATCCCTCAGATTATTAAGACCGAGCGGCCAGACCGGGTGGCTTCCATGTTGATTGAGGGGAAGGTGGCCATTGTGGTGGATAACGACCCCTTTGTCATGCTTGTGCCCACAACCCTTTGGGACTTGCTGCACAGTCCCGAGGATCATTACGTGCGCTTTCCCTATGGCTTTTGGTTAAGATTTATCCGTCTGGCGGCAGCCCTTTTAACCGTACTCTTACCTGCCTTATATGTGGCGGTGGCCACCTTTCACCAGGAAATGATTCCAACGGATTTGCTCTTGTCCATCGCTGCTGCCAAGGAGCGGGTACCCTTTCCCACCATTGTGGAGGTTCTCCTAATGGAATTCTCCTTTGAATTAATTCGGGAGGCAGGGGTTCGGGTGCCGGGAATTATCGGACCCACTGTGGGCATTGTGGGAACTCTAATTCTTGGTCAGGCTGCTGTGGCAGCCTCCCTGGTCAGCCCTATCCTCATCATCGTAGTGGCCGTAACCGGGTTATCCTCCTATGCCATACCCAGTTATTCTGCTGGTTTTGGCCTTCGCTTTATGCGGTTTATTTTTATCTTCCTGGCGGCAACCCTAGGCTTTTTTGGCATTTCCACAGGGTTATTTATCGTTTTTTGTCTTTTACTGAGCATGAATTCCTTTGGGGTCCCCTTTCTGGCCCCGGTGGCTCCAAAGACTGTCCGCAGTGCTGACATCTTGATACGTTACCCGGTATGGAGTCAAGAGCAGCGGCCAGATTACTTACAAACGAAGGATAGGCAGCGTCAGGTCAACAAAAGTCGTCGTTGGCTAACGAAAAGCCCCGACCAAAGGAAGGATGGTGGATCTGCTGGTGCAGGAAAACAAAATCGGAGAGACTGAGGCCATTGTTTTACTAACCACCATCATGACCGGCAAAATCTTTCTAACCTTTCCGAATACCATGGTCGGTTATGGCGGTAATGCCAGTTGGCTGATTATTCTGTTCTCTGGCTGCCTGGCATTGATTTTGTTTTCCTTTATTCTGCGGTTTCTCAACAAGTTTGGAGGGAATAGTTTTCCAGAGAGTGCAGAAAATATCGCCGGTCCCTATCTAGGCACGATGATTGTGTTAGCCGTGCTGCTGCCCTGGCTAATTGATGTGGCCATGACTCTGCGCAAATTTTCAGAAATGATGGTGATTATCGCCTTACCCGAGACTCCCATTAGTGTAATGGTGATTACCTTTATCGTTGCCTCTGCTATTGTTGCTTATTTAGGAGTGAACACCATCTCCAGGGCTGCTTATCTATCCTTCCCTCTTTCTTTGGGAGCGGTATTATTTATCATCATTTTAACCTACCCGGCTTGGAATTTAGATTGGCTCTTTCCCCTATTGGGTAAAGGGCTTGATCCTATTCTCCGGTATGGCATCTTGCGTAGTTCCGACTATGGAGAATTAAATCTTTTATATGCTATTCCTCTAATTTTTTATTCCCAACAAATCAAAAGGATCGGTTATAAAAGTATTGTTCTGACCATGCTCATCTTTTTAGTGGTAATTATCACCTATCTGCTAACTTTTCCGGCTGTGGTGGGGGAAGAACCCTATTTGCCTTTGTATATGATGGCCCGTGGTGTATATTTGGGCCGATTTCTCCAAAGGATTGAGGCCGTTTTCGTGCTTTTTTGGGTTATTAATGGCTACCTCTGGATTTCCATCGGCATCTATGGTTTCTGCAAGATTCTTTGTGATCTATTAAGACTACCGGATTATCGGCCCTTAATTTTACCAACAGCCATTTTGATCCTTGCCATTTCCTTTATTCCTGCCAGTTTGCCCGATGTTGTATTGTTTTCTATTTATACTTACCGGGAATACAGTTTTATCCTTATCTTTGGTATTCCCGCCCTTCTTTTACTGATCGCCCACCTGCGGGGGAAAGGGGTTCCGGCAGAAAATGAAGCAAAATAAAAGATGGCTAGCCCCACTGGCACTTTTTTGTCTCCTTTTGCTGTTTTCCGGTTGCGGCAGTCATTATGAACCAGATGCCTTATCCTATGTGCTGCTGATTGGCATTGATGAGGGCACGCAGAATAACCTGCGGATCTCCTTTATGATTGCCAACCCTAAGGAGCTAGCAGGTGGCAGTGGTGCCCAGAACAGTACCGGAGGTGGTGATGAAGTCAAGGGTACCGCTTCTCCGGTGGCCACGGTGGAATCTCCCAGTCTGTATGCCGCCATGAATATGGTAAACACCTTTGTGGGGCGAAAAATTTCCCTAATGCATGCCAAGGGTATTATCTTTTCCGAGAAAATGGCCCGGAACGGTTCCATGGCAATCTTTATCCCAGCTTTAACCCAGTATCGGGAAACCAGGGGGACCGCATTTCTGGCGGTATCAAAAGATAAACCTGAAAAAATATTACATGAGATGAAGCCACTGTTAGAGGCAAATCCTGCTAAGTATATTGAACTCTTGGCAGCCACTAGCCAATATACCGGATTTATTCCTTCGATTCAGTTGCAAGAGTTTTATAATGAGTCAAAGGTAGAGGGCATCGCACCGGTTTCTATTTTGTTTGCCAGTTCTAAGAATAAACCATCGGAGGACGGTAAGGGAAGTCTTCGCCGGGAAGGGGCCTATGTTGCCGGACAGATGGCGAAAAGGGGTGGTGTAGCCCTGGAAGCCATGGGTGCAGCGGCTTTTAGAGACGGTAAGATGGTGGGGGAACTAAACGGGGATGAAACCACCCTGCAGGCTATGCTGCGGGGTAAATTTAAACGGGGGATCTTTTCCATGGAAGATCCCCTGAAACCCAAAAACATTCTTTCGATGGACGTCGTGTCGGCCAGAAAGCCCAAAATTAAAGTCCGTTTAACCAATCAGGGGGCTGTCATTGATGCCAAAATCAGTTTGGAGGGCAACCTTCTTGGGGCTACCAGCACCATTGATTATGCTTTACCCAAGTACCGGCCTATCCTGGAAAAGGACTTTTCAGATATGATAAAAAAACAGGCAGAGGATTTGATAATTAAGACCCAGCAGGAATACAAAGCAGATATTCTGGGCTTTGGCACCAAAGCCAGGCACTTGGTATTAACCCAAAAGCAATGGCAGGAATTAAAGTGGCGGGACCTTTATGAACAGGCTGAGGTAAATATTGAAGTGGACTATAAACTTAGGCGAACCGGCAACTTGTTTCGTATCATGCCCCTGCTTAAACCCGAACAAGGCATTGATGAAGGAGATAACCCGCAATGATTACGATTATTCTTGGTTTATTGATCTTGCTCGTGGCTACAATTAAATTGGTAAATTATGCCCGTTGGTCCGGTAAACAAGGGAACCTAAGGGGTGCCCTGGGCCTTTACCTGCTGGCTATACTCACAATCGGAACCCCAGTGGGAGTATATGTGTTAAATATGCTAAGATAAAAGAGGCTACCTGGAAAATGTGTTGCAAATGGAAAAGACCCTGGCTCAAATTGAGCCAGGGTCCCTTCCTAAAGTGATTCGTCTTTAAGCCTCATAAAAACCATAACCTTTACCAAAGAACAGCAGAATCAGGATTAAGAACAAAATAAAGGAATAATTGTTACCAGAACCTCCACACATATTAAATCCTCCTTCCTCATTAGAGTTACCCCATAATATGGAAGGCGGTCAGAAAATGTTACATTGATATTTAAGCTTTTAGCTGGTAATAATTTGGTTGCCGGGAAGCTCTATACCAGAAGTAAATAATCGCAGCCATCGTTAAGGGAAGCAGGGTTGTGAAAAACATAATCTGAAAACCTGTAATGGCTGCTACATAGCCCCAGATAATGGTTCCTAAACCAATTCCCAGGTCAAAGGCAGCAAAGAAGGTACCCGTGGCAGCACCCCTACGGTGGGCCGGTACAAAACGCACGGCTAAAGCCTGTAAAGTGGGAATGCAAAATCCAAAACCAAGGCCAAAGACTGCGCCAGCAATAAGGAAACCTACGATGGTGTGAGAAAAACCAATGGCTGTTATCGCGATAAACAGGGCCAGATGGCCAATCAATAACACCCTATCGGTGCCACCCCTATCGGTCCAGCGACCGGATATAGGTCGGGAAATGAGCATGGTTATGGCATTGGCCGTAAAAAACAAGCCAATATTGGCAATGCCACATTCAGCCGCATATAAGGTAATAAAAGAAATCACTGCCCCGTAAACAACGGCCAAAAAAAATATCACGCCTGCTGCTGGCAGTGCGTTCTTCTCCAGTAGACTAGCCCAGATGCCGCTAAAGGAGTGAACCAAAGCATTGCCGGGAGCATTCATATCTTTCACAGGCACACTGCAGAAAAAGGACAACAGGGCCAACAGGCATACGGCTAGAATCAACAGTGAATAACCTGATTTACCCACCAACCACAGACCGACTAAAGGGGCCAGGGCCATTGAAAGAGATGAGGTTAACCCAAAATAGCCCATTCCCTCACCTAAACGAGCGGTGGGCAAACTATCCGCCACGATGGTGCCAATGGCTGTGCTGACCACTCCGAAGGCTAAACCGTGAAAGGCACGTACCACCATCAGCAGGGAAACAGTCGAAGCAAGTTTATAAAGGACAGAGGAGACCAGTACCATCGACATCCCCAGGATTAAAATTTTTTTACGGCCATAGTAATCCACTAACCAACCAGAGATGGGACGAATGAACGTAGCACTAATGGTATAGGCACCCATCACATAGCCCACAGCCCTTTGATCTCCACCAATCTCCAATAGATACAAAGGTAGTGTGGGGAGAAGTACATGCATACTCATAAATAAGGTCAAGTTGGCCATGCAGAGTAAAATGAAATTTCTAGTCCAAATGGAAACTGTTTGCCCCACTGCCAACTTACCCGAGGCCTGTTGGACCGTTGCCAAATCTTCTTTCAAAACGAAGCCCTCCAATATTAATAAGCTGTACGGAGGTACAGCTTCCACAAAAATCGGCCTTTTTTAATCTACCTAAGTAAATGTTATAACAAAAATAGCAATCTGTGAAGTGGCATATTATACTTGGCAAGCCGTGTCCTTAATTGAATTTTAAGGGGTTGTTCGCTAGAACCATTTGGTTCATAGCAACAACCCCTTTTTGGGAGTTACGACATTTTAGAAATATTATCGGCAGTAGCTTTATTGGAGCCCTTAGGAATAAAGGACTTACAGCAGGTTTCCATGCATGTTCCAGCGGATTCGGGGGTTAGCTGAGTTGCCATGCTAGCATCTACCTTATCGGGTTGGGAAGCACCAAATTTATCCGTGGCCACCAATATCTCATTGGCATGACACTTGTTCCCTTGGTTCCAGTAGTGACAATCACTAACAATACAATGGATGTGCTGATTCAAAGTAAATCCCTCCTTTTAATTTAATACGATTCTCGGCTTATTTTGTACAAAACCGCTAGGGATTATGTAGCCTATTGGTAACTTCCAACTGGAGTAATATTGCTGATATTCGGACCATCCATCCCATTGAGGCTGCCTGTATAATCCATACCGCCTGTCATCGTATTGAGATGATTACTATAGGCATTTTCCTGGTTTCCTATGTTTTCCACATTGGATATGTTTGGCATAGTAGACATGGGTGTATAAGTACGCATCATCGTTTCTGTTGTCATCTGCTTCATGGTGGGAACCTGGTAATAACCGTTCTGATTCATATACTGCCAAACCTCGTAAGCCATTTCCGAGCAGTTAATGGACCCTTGTTGGACCATTCTTCTTAGGGTAAGGTCCGCACATTCTAGGGAAGCCATTGATTTTAAAATCGCAGAGGATTTATGGTAGCCAAGCATACCACTGGCTATATCCCTGTTATCTAGCCTTTGCTGAGGAGAATTCGGGCTTTGTGCTTTTGGGTTGTCTAAACCGTAAATCGGCTGACTGTTGATGGGGGTGTCGTACGGTCTTATCTGAGTCATTCCCTTTTGCGTGAATGCATTAACCATATTATTGTATTCCTGAGTCAAAAAGTTTATTTGTTTGTCAATGATTAAAGATAAACTCTGATCTGTAATATAGGGTCTATAAAGTTCAAATTGATTGATACCATCGATGGTACCTGTAAGAACTTCGTGCAATTCCATTACTTCGTGCGCTCCATATTGGGCAGTCATATTTTAGCCTCCTTTTTATTTTTGTTACTATTTCACATTGGGATTTTTAATATTCTATATTTGGGTAATTGTTGCGAATTTTAAATAAAATATCCTTTATCAAAATTTCAGCCCTTTGGCCGGCACAAAAAGAAACCGCACTGTATGGGTATAATAGTCCCCTTACAGTGCGGTTTCCCTTTGTGCAACTGCTGCTAAAATTCCTTTTATAATTAAAGCAGGTGTAGGTGGGCAACCGGGCACATAGACGTCTACCGGCAGATGCCTTGCAACACCACCGCCAGCGGCGTAAGCTTCTTTAAATATGCCCCCGCCGCAGGCACAAGCCCCAACTGCCACAACTAAAGTAGGTTTAGGGCAGGCCTGATAGGTCTTTTGCAGTGCGATTTCAAGATTTCTGGTTACTGATCCGGTAACCAGCAACAGATCAGCATGGCGGGGTGATGCCACGAAATCCACTCCATACTGTTGTATATCATACACAGGGTTGGTGGTGGAATTAATTTCAAAATCACATCCATTACAGGCACCCGCATCAACATAGCGGATATGAAGGGATCTACGACAAATTTTTCTGATTTTGTTTCGTAAATCTTGCCCTAATTGCTCTTCTGAGGGGTTATGGGTAATAATGGGGATATCTGTCTCATCGATGGCACTTACAGGGCAAACCTGGCGACAGGCATGACAGAAAATACAAACTCTGGGGTCAACAAGCTTATTTGTCATCGCCCCAGTGGGACATATTTGTGTGCATCTATGGCAACCGGTTTGACAAACTTCTTGATTAATAATTGGCAGACCTCTCCCGCAGCCTTTATCCCGCGTATTTATATCTTCCGTAACGATCCGGGTATTCATTAAACCTTTTAGCAATTTTAGCATTATGGGTTCACCACCACTTTATCGATCTAAGCATGCATAACATAATTCAAAACTTTTATTAATTAAAGGAAAGTCAGGGATAATATTACCAGGTACACATAGGGGCAGAACCGGCCAATTGCAATGGGAGGCAGAACGAACCATATAACGGTAAATTGTATTGTTAGGCCCACTCATCACCCAATGCACATTGGCACCCCGGGCTGATTCGGTATAGCCGACGGACGTCCGGTACGGCGGTAAATAAGGAATTTCAACAACTACTT
Source organism: Desulfotomaculum sp. 1211_IL3151 (assembly GCF_036763075.1). NCBI lineage: Bacteria > Bacillati > Bacillota > Clostridia > Eubacteriales > Desulfotomaculaceae > Desulfotomaculum > Desulfotomaculum sp. 1211_IL3151. Next base: position 42,648 of record NZ_JBAIYV010000036.1, read on the forward strand.
TGCCCTGTGGCATTTGCTTAATGGCCTGCTGCAAAATAGCAAAGGATTGCTGACATTCTTCAATCCGTTGCTTTAATCGACAATAAACATCTCCCCCCGTTTGGACCGGCACCCGAAAGTCTAATTTTCGATAGGCTCCATAGGGTAAATCCCTGCGCAAATCCTTGTCAACCCCCGAAGCCCTGGCTGCCGGACCAACCGCTCCCAGTGTTAATGCTGTTTCCGTGTCTAAAATTCCGGTTGTTTGAAGACGATCAAGTATTGACTGAGATGAAAGTATGGTAGCGGTAAGATTATTCAATTCTTGCTCCAGTTCGATTAATTCCAAACTAGTTTTTGGGGTAATCCTTAAATCTTTTCTTAAGCCACCTGGAATGACCATTCCCCTGAGATACCGGTGACCAGTTAGGCGCATATTTATTCTCATCAGCCGTTCCTTTAGAATAGCCCCACGGCTAATACCAAAGGAAAAGCCCACCCCGGCACAAATATTGCCAATATCCCCAATATGATTGTAAAGCCGTTCCAACTCCAACAGAATCGTCCGGCTATACAATGCCCTCTTAGGGGCATCTACTCCTGCCAAGGTTTCGATAGCTTGGGCATAGGCTACTACATGAGACGCGGAGCAAACACCACAAACCCTTTCTGCAACCAGTGTTGCATCATAATAGGACTTTCCTTCCGCTGCCTTTTCGATCCCCCGGTGAGTATAAAATAGTTGTGCTTGTAAATTTATTACGTCTTCACCGAAGGCAAAAAATCTAAAATGCCCCGGCTCAATAATCCCTGCATGAATGGGTCCTACTGGAACCTGATAAATCCCTTCTCCCTTGACAGAACAAAATTCCATTTCCCCCGCAACTCTCGGAACCTTTGTGTTTGAAATGAAATCCTTGCGCAAGGGGTAAACATTAGCCGGCCAGTCCGGATGAACAGCTAACCTACGCATATCCGGATGTCCCTCTGGGATAATGCCGAACAGGTCCTTCATTTCTCTTTCCAACCAGTGTGCTGCAGGCATAATGGGAGTAATGGATTGGTAGGTTGGGTTCTTAGCCTCCAACACGATCTTTATTTCAACGATGATCTTTTCAGCGGGAAGGGCAAAAACCGAATATACCGCAAAATTTCCAAAAAGCTTTCTTTTATCTGTGGCTGTCATCGTTAATAAAAAAGCCCCACGTTTTTTTAAAGTGGCTACCACTTCGGGAAATTTTTCCGCTGCTACACCCAGTTTAATCCTTTGGACCGCAAAATGTGAAGTTACCTTAATCAGATCATATTCCTGGTGATCGTTAATTACCTGCCAAAATGATTGACTATACACTTGGTATACCTCCATTGGACATAAAATTGACTACCCTGCCTAACCACTGTTGAACCACATCTGGCATATATATTCCTTGGATAAGCAACAAACAAATGGGTAACAGAACGAGTAAATGGCTTACCGAAAACTGCTCCCCCCTGGGAAAGCGAGTTGGCAGATTACTGAAATACATTTTACCTGCGAAATAAATTAACCCAGTAAAGACAACCGCTATAACCATTAGAAAAACTAAGCCCAATCCTGTACCAAGGGTTTGAAAAATCTGGGAGGCAACATTTAATTCGCTAAAAAACAACCCAAAAGGTGGTGCCCCTCCAATGGCAAACAGACCGGCCATAAAGATTGCTGAAGTAATGGGTAGTAGTTGACCAATTCCTTGCATTTTGGGAATTAACTTACTTTTATAATTTTGCGTCAACGTGCCCGCACTAAGAAATAAAACCGACTTGCCCAGAGCATGGTTAATTAGATGCAACACGGCACCCGTGTAGCCCAATACGCCGCCTATTCCTACACCTAGGATGATGATACCTACGTGTTCAACACTGGAATAGGCCAATAATCTTTTAATATCCTTTTGCACCAGGATAAAAGGCAAAGCACCAACCATTGACATCAAACCAAAAATGATTAACAGCTTTGCCGAGAAACCTTCACCCACAGCCATCGTCGTCAGCAGATGAAAACGAATAATGGCGTAGATCGCACAATTTAACAACACACCGGACAATAATGCACTTACCGGTGAAGGTGCCTGGCTATGGGCATCCGGAAGCCAGGTGTGTAATGGGAACAAACCTGCTTTGGTCCCATACCCCACCAGGATAAAAATAAAGGCTAATTTCATCAAAGAAGGATCTAATTGTGTCGCCACAGGATAAAGCTGTCGCCAACTAAGACTTAGTTCACTACTACCCAGTACCCCTCTGGCTGCATAAAAGGTTAGAATTATCCCAAGCATTGCAAAGGCAATGCCAACCGTGCAAATGATGATGTATTTCCAAGCTGCTTCTAAGGCGGCCTTATGGCCTTGAAAGGCAACCAATAGGGCAGAAACGATGGTCGTTCCCTCAATGGCCACCCACATAACCCCAAGGTTATCTGCAAGAACCGCCAGATACATGGTTGCTACGAAAAATTGCAGCAAACCCCAAAAAAGGCCCATGCGATCTTCTGTTATTGCACCGTTTTTTAAATCTTGACGCAGGTAAGCAACTCCATACAGGCAACAGGAAGTTCCCACCACCCCGATGATAAAAACAAGTACCGCAGACAGCTCATCAATAATTAATAACCTGTTAATATTTTCAACTGGGCCGCTCATGAAAAGTTTGATCGAACAATAAATTGCCGTAATTCCCGTCAGCACAGAACCAATCATATTGATTACTTCCGAGCACCTAGGTTTTATCGGTAGGCAACATAAAATACCAGTTATCATCGGAACGATGAGCAGAACATACAGCATTTTTTTACCCCTTCAGTTTATTTAAGAGTTTTGTATCGATGGAAGCAAAGGTTCCATTGATTTGATAAGTTATGATCGCCATTACCAAGGCCCCCACAAGGATATCAAAAAAAATACCCAATTCGATGATCAGGGGCATTCCTCCGGTAATCGCTAAGGCACAGAGGAACAGGCCATTCTCCATTGCTACAACCCCAATTAGTTGACTAATTACTAAGGGTCTGCTGATCATAAAAAAACAACCAAGCAAAATGCTCGATAAAGCTACCGAAAGCAGATGCCCCCCCACCTGTATATCCTTTAATAACACTGGAACGATATAACCGTAGGTCAGCCCAATTAACAAGATCCCTATTAATAGAGAGGAAACCACGCCTACTGAAAGTACAACTTCACGGTGTACCTTTACCTTATGCACCAGTTTGTAAAGTACCCCCGGGAGAATAATAACCTTGACTACGAAGGTTAGTCCGCCAACGATAACCATGTGCCAGTTTATCTCCCCGGTGGCTAACCCTAGGTAAAACGCCATCACGCAAAGGGCTAGGGCCTGGGCACAAAGCAAGGTAATATTATTGGTAATGCTTCTCCCAGCCAGCATTAATAATGAAACAATAAGAAAAAGAATGGCAAAAAAATCAAGCATTGACACACCCCCCTAGATTAAATATGTGCTTACGATTGCCAGTAGGCAAAAGGCCATACCCCCTGCCATGAGTTCCGGTAATTTAAACAACCTCATTTTTGCCAAAACACTTTCAACCATAGCCAGTACCAAACCTAGTCCTATGACTTTACCAACCATAAAAACCAATGCCAAATAAGCTGGGGTACCTGTGTTTTGAGGCCAGAACAGATGTACCAGGAGAATGAGTAAAATCACCTGTTTTATCATTGCCGCCAGATGCAGCAAGCCGACCTGTTTTCCTGCATATTCCAGTAACATTCCCTCATGTACCATCGTTAACTCCAAATGAGTATCCGGATTATCCACAGGTATGCGCCCGGTTTCAGCCACCGCTACAATCAGTAAACCGATGAACATCAGCAATCCCGCAGGCTGCTGTCCTGAACCCCTGATCCCGTTTAGATCAGTGGTTCCGGCAACCACTGCTAAACCAAATAACCCTGCCACCATAACCGGTTCCACGAGGGAGGTAATCATCATTTCACGGCTGGAACCCATACCCCCAAAGGCACTGGCTGGTTCCAAAGCTGCCAAGGCCAGAAAAAATCTGGCCAAGGCAAAAAGATAGATCAGTGCAATGATGTCACCCGTGCCTAGGCTTTCATGCTCCCATAGGGGAACAAGGCTCCCAGCCACTAGATAGGCACTAAGGCATATAATCGGTGTTAGCTGCGTTACCCAAGAAGTATGATCCGATACAACCGGTTCCCGCTGCAGAAACTTAATCATGTCAAAATAGGGTTGTAGCAGGGCTGGCCCCCTCCGGCACTGGGTAAAGGCTTTGATTTTTTTTATTATTCCATTGACTAAAGGGGCAATCAGTATTAAAAAACCAAATTGCCCCAGCGTAATTAATATTTTAACCGCCATCTTTTAACCACCTACCTAACCCAAACTAAAAGAACTACCAAAGTTAGAAAAACATAACTCAAATATAAATTAATGTTACCACTTTGAATACAACGCCATTTTTTTGAAGTAGTGATGGTTAACCTTCTTAAAGGACTATACAAACACTCCCTGATCATCGACTTGACATGTTCCTCAAAATAAATATTGTAACCAAAATAAGGCAATGCCTTGCCTCTTATTTTTATCTTTCGCCGTGGCTGCAGTAAGCCACGGTAAACACGTCTGATTGGTTGGGAGTAGGATGCTGCGGAATACTCCATCGTAGCATCCGTCTCAATACCACAGCCCCAGGTTTCAGACTTTCTTACCCGTTGCACACCGAACAATCTACTCAAACCTAACAACATGAGCACGGTGACGATCAGTACCAAGGCTAACGTAAAGTTATAGGTTGTGATCTCAGGTACTTGCGAACCAGGAACCAATTGACTGGCAACTCCTGTGAGGGCATTCATCGCCACTTGGGGGAAGATTCCCAGTACTAAACAGAATGCTGCCAGGGGAGCCATACTAAGCCTCATACTAAGTGGAACCTCTCTGGCCCTAGCGGATTTTTTTGTTCTAGGTAAGGCAAGAAAAGATATACCAAAGGCTTTAACAAAGCAAGCCGCAGCTAAGGCACCGGTTAGGGCTAGGGCAACACAGGCAAGGATACCGGCAATGCTCCAAAATCCTGACACATTAAGGTAAGAGATATTTAATAAGGATTGATAAATTTGATATTCACTGGCAAAACCGTTGAAGGGAGGAATAGCAGATATTGAAATTGCCCCGATTAAAAATAGCAGTGCCGTTTGTGGCATTCTTTTAATTAAGCCGCCTAATTTTTCAATATCCCTGGTGTGGGTGGCGTAATAAATGGAGCCAGTGGCAAGAAACAACAGACTCTTAAATATGGCATGATTAAATACGTGAAAAAGCCCCGCTGCCAAGGCAATGGCGGCAAGAACAGGCATTGACCAAGCATAAAGCACAAGACTTGTCCCGATACCCATCAAGATAATTCCTATATTTTCTACACTATGGAAGGCCAGCAGCCGTTTTAAGTCATGCTCCATCAGAGCATAAATCACACCAATAACTGCCGAGATAATTCCAATCGTTAAAACTAAACCGCCCCACCAAGCAGGTCCGGGACCTAGTATATCAATAATTACACGGATCATACCGTAAATAGCCATCTTAATCATTACTCCACTCATAACAGCAGAGACATTGCTGGGCGCAGCGGGGTGAGCCAAGGGCAACCATACATTAAGGGGGACTACTCCCGCTTTGGTACCAAAACCAACCAGTGCCAAAAGAAAGACGATGCTTTTATCGATCGTACTCAGACTGGCACTATTGCTTGCCAGCGTTTCGTAACCCCAACCGCCAAATCCCTTGGCCATGACTAAAAAGGCACCTATAATAAAAACCGTACCCAGGTGGGTCATGGCGATGTAAATAAAACCCGCTTTACGAACCTGTTGCGAACGATACTCAAAGGTAACTAAAAAATAAGAGGCTAACGTCATTACCTCCCAGAAAACAAGAAAAACGATGGCATTGTTCACCGTCACTACCAGGATCATGGATAGTATAAAAATGTTATAACAGAAATTCCACCAAGTGATATTCTCATGACGGTAGATTTTCATATAACCCAAAGAATAAAAACCAACTAGGAAAGTTACAAGACAGATGGTGGTTAAAAAGAAACCACTTAAGCGATCAATTTGAACCGTAAGCTCTACCCCGGGTAAAACTTGGCCAAAGCTTACTTTAACTGCTTCCATGCTAAAGAGAGCTTCAATCCCTAAACCTAACCCCAACAAACTAGCAATAACCCCAGTGATACATCCTGTAACAAGGGATAACCTTACATTACCTTTATATAAAAATGGTAGCAACGCTCCAATTAGGTAAAGCAACATCATTATAACCATTAAATTCCCTTGTATGTCACTGAACATGATAAGGCCTCCCATTAAAGTTGAAAAATACAAGCAAAGCAATCAACACCATCATCATACACCTAATATTTATAATAAACAACAATGCTCCAACACTTATTAGCCAACATTAATCAATGATATCGAAACTTTTATGTCAATATATGTAGCGACAATTTTACACCTTAAAATCATTTAATTGTATATAAACTATGCATGTTATAGCAACTTAACCATAATGACAAATACATAGTGACAAATACAGCCTTGCAAAAAACAATAAAATTCCCCGCAAAGAATTATCACAAATTAAAAACCCCTTGGCAGACAGAAAGCCAAGGGGTTTGTTGCGCTAGGCCACATCAGGTTGAGGCTTAGGTGTTCTTAAATATTTTATCCCGGTGCGAATCATCACAATGGCAAAGATAATGCGTAAAGCCACCTCCGGTAGGATATGGGCCAGGGACCCACCGAGATATGTGCCAATAAGAATACCTGGCACCAATCCTGATAGGATACTGGTACTAACATTCCCTAACCGCCAATGGGTATAAGCCCCAACTGCTCCCACAGGGACCATGGCCAAAAGGGAACAGCCCTGGGCCATGTACTGAGTGAAACCAAGCAATAACACCATTGAAGGCACCATGATGGTACCCCCACCCACCCCCATCATGCCGGAGAGGAAACCGGTAAAACACCCTGTCATGAGCAAGATCGCTATTTTTACCCATTCCGCTGTAGTGGCTGAGAGATGAGGCAGGTAAGGCTTGATCAGTAACATTATGGTGACAAAAACCAAAAACCCGCCAAAGGCTTTCTTCAGCTTCCATTCAGGCAGAGCATTGGCATAACGCGCCCCTGCCCTGGCAGTAAAGACAGCAGTGGAAGCCAAAAGCACGGCCGCCATGATATCAACTGAGCCATTTAAACCATAGGTGACGGCACCTGCCAGCCCTGTGAAAATCAATGCCACAAGACTGGTACCATGGGCCATATGCTGATTCATTTTTAGGACCCCCACCATCAGTGGAATCATAATCACGCCGCCGCCCAGCCCAACCAGTCCGCCAAAAAAACCCGCTGCCAAACCAATCAGTATATTCGTTGTCATTGCATTACCTCCGGTACTAATCATTCGCCGTCAGCCAAAGATAATCTTGGTTTTAGGCTATTTATAATTTTTACTACTCTGGCACAACCTATCACACTAGACTTTACTTCTAATTGCAATTTCACTAAAATAAGCTCGTCTGGAATTATCAATATGTTCCCTGGCAACCCTTTCCGCCAAGGCACCGTCCCGCATTGTTATGGCTTCTACTAATTGTCTGTGTTCCCGGGTGGCCTCCTCCATGCGCCCGGGATGACAGTAGCCAACCCTTGCATATCGGGTGATATGGTCCACCAGGGTAGTAATCATTCCATAGAGGCGCATACTACCCGCTACCTGGTAAATTAAATCGTTATATTCCTGATGAACCTTTTCCAGGCGATCGAAGTCCCTCTCCTTTGCCAGTTCCTCAATTGTCTCCACCAAATTTGTTAATTGCTGCCGTTGTGTCGGGTTTATTTTTTCCGCCGCCATTCGTGCAGCTAATCCTTCTAAGACTGCCCTTATTCTATAAATATCCACTACTTCATCGTCGGTAACCTGGGCCACCACAGAACCTACCCTCGGTAGATGAACCACCAAGCCCTCTAACTGCAACATCCGAATGGCTTCCCTCACGGGTGTTCTGCTTACGCCAAGTTGTTCGGCCAGTTTGCGCTCTACCAAACGTTCCCCTGGTTTCAGTGAACCCTTCAGCATAGCCTGACGAAGCTGCTCGTAGACCTTATCCCTAATCTGAGGGTAAGCCTCACTTGCCACCGGTTGCAAAGGATGATCTCTTAGAATAAGTACCCCTCCTTTCCCATATTGGTATACTGGTATACCATATTCAATTAAAAAAAATATATTCCTGCTTCAAATTGACATATTTACCCTTGTAAGCCATTCACTGTTAGCCTTTCGCCAACCAAGCCTAAGGCAACTCCTGAACAAATCATGGATAAAGAGCCAAAGGCTGATGGCTTAATCTTATATTTTATAATTTCCCATTACTTGCTTCTTAACCATCCTGGCAGTTGCCACTCTACCACTTGATCGGTCTGCCTCGTCTTGGGCACATCAATCAGCCTCTGGTTAGCAGAACCCCGGAAGACCAAGTCCAAATCCTTTTGTTCCTGAACAAAGGGGCCATCCACCAGCACATCCACTTGCTCAAACACCGGCAGAGCCTTTACCTCCTCGTAGCGGTAGCCTGTATAAACCCAGATATCCAGTCTAGGAAAGTACCCCTTTAGTTCTTTAACCAAACAAGCTAAGGCTTCCGGCTGCAGCAGCGGGTCACCACCACTGAAGGTAACACCCTGGGTCAAAGGGGAAATCATAGTCTTTATTTCTTCCACAGCCTCTTCGATGGTTACTTCCCTGCCACCTTCGGGCTTTAGAAGTTCTTCATTATGACAACCCGCACAGTAACGCGGACAGCCTTGCAGAAAGACCACCGTTCTCAACCCAGGACCATCCACCACGCTATTGGCAGTAATCCCACCCAGACGCAGTTTTATACTCATTTTTCCACCACCTGTAGTACAAAAATAATTTCGTAAACCTTTGATTGAAACATAAACCCACCCAATTTGCAAGGTGCTATCGATACCCCGACATGCCCTTGCGGATAATCGGTATTTGTGTCATAGGGACGGTTCCTTGACAAATCCACACGCTGTCAAAAGAACCGTCCCCATAGCACTTGAATTTATCTAACCCCTGGGATCAAAGCCCCCGTGGGTTGTTCTGTCATTTAGTTCCGCCACCTTGGCATCATTGAACCGATCAACGGTGCTCAGATATCCCGTGATACGGCGAACCCGACGGATATTCGGTGAGTCACAGCGTGGGCAATGATCCTCGTTAATAATTCCGGTTACACTGCAGGAAGTGCAGTAATCCACCGGGAAGTTAATGGCTGCATAGCCCATGTCGCTGGCTTTCATATGCTTAATGATGGCCTCCACAGCCTGTGGGTTATGCTGCGGTGGTGAAGCCATTTCAATGTAGCTGATGTGGCCGGCATTGCAATATTTGTGATAAGGACCTTCCAAGGAAATCTTTTCAAAGATACCAATGGGGTGACCCACGGGAAGATGGAAGGAATTTGTATAATAATCTTTATCTGTTACACCGGGAATAATACCAAACTCCTTGCGATCCAGTTTGGCAAATCTACCGGAGACACTTTCCGCCGGAGTAGCCAGCAGGGTATAGTTCAAATCATACTTCTCAGAAGCTTCATCAACCTTCTGCCGCAGGTAGGAGATTATTTCTAAGCCCAAAGCCTGGGATTCTTCGCTTTGTCCATGATGCTTCCCTGTTAGGGCTACCAACGCCTCTGCTAAACCAATGAAACCGGGTGACAACGTGCCATGCTTAATGACCTCATCAAGGGTATCGCAGGGATTTAGGCCCTGGGAGCCCAGGTATAGCCCCTGACCCATTACAAAGGGCATATCCTTGACCTTTAGCTTCGCCTGCACGGTAAAACGATGATACAGTTGACGGAAGCTTAAATCTAAGGTTTCGTCCAGCATTCTATAAAATCTTTCCAGGTTGCGTTCTGCCTTGATGGCTATACGGGGCAGGTTAAGCGTCGTAAAGGATAGGTTCCCCCTGCCATCCGTGACCGCTGGGCCCTTACGATTGGCCATGACCCTGGTCCGACAACCCATATAACCCACCTGATCACCATACTCCTTGTTAAAGGAGGAATCCATAAAACTGAAAGTGGGATTCAAGCGTTTGGATGATACCCGAATAGCTAACTGGAATAAATCGTAATTGGGATCACCTGGGTTTAAGTTAATGCCTTCCTGCAATTTAAAGATGATGTTCGGAAAAATTGGATTTTCACCCCGGCCTAAACCAGCCTCATAGGCCAACAGGATGTTTTTCGTTACCCTGCGGGCCTCTTCGGAGGTTTCCGTCCCCAGGTTAAGGCTGGAAAAGGGTACCTGGGCACCGGCCCGACTGTGCATGCTGTTCAGATTATAGATCAATGCTTCCATCGCCTGATAGGTCTCTTCATCGGAGGCATTTTCCACAAAGGGAGCAATATCCCGGTCAAAGAAGGCAAAGGATTGGCCACCATGCATATCATTTTGGGAACTCTGCAAAATAATAGCGGCTAGAGCAGTGGCTGAGGTGGGCCGCTTCGGCGGCCGGATATAGCCGTGTCCGGTATTAAAACCTTCCTTGAGCAGTCTGCCTAAGGGGATTTGGATACAAGTGAGGGTTTTTCCATAAAAATCCAAATCGTGAATATGTAAATCCCCTCGGGCGTGGGCCTGGGACATTTCTTCGGGGATTAATCTTGTTAGATAATATTTTTTACTGGCGGCACTGGCGATTTGCAGCATCTTAGCGGAGGGGGAATTCGATACATTGGCATTTTCCCTGTTGGTTTCCCCTAGGATTTCCTCCACTGCATCCATTAAATCACTTCTCGCGTCCCGCAGACGTGTTCTTTTATGACGGTAGAGGATATAGGCCTTGGCCGTGCGGGCATGACCAGACTCAATGAGCACCTTTTCCACCATATCCTGTACTTCTTCAACGCCAAAAACATTGCCATTGTATTTTTTCTTCAGCATTTTTAAGACTTCAAGGGTAAGTTCCATGGCTGTTTGACGGTCCTCCCCGCCAACTGCCTTAGCCGCCCTAAAAATTGCCTCAGTAATTTTAGTTTCGTTAAATATAACCTCACGGCCGTCCCTTTTCTTAATCTTTGTAAACATCTATTGGGCCCCCTTTTTATCTTCCTTACTTTTCAACAACTTCTCTACTTCATGAAGAAAACTGTAAATATCACCAAACTGTCGATAAACCGAAGCAAAGCGAATATATGCCACCTGGTCTAATTCCAGTAAACTGCTCATCACTAATTCACCCACAGCATGGCTCGGAATCTCCAACTCTCCCTGGCTTCGCAATTCCCTTTCAATATGATGGACGGTATCCTCAATTTTCTGGACTGGCACAGATCTTTTCTCACAGGCCTTCATAAATCCTGCCAGTAATTTGGTTCGATCAAAAACCTCCCGTCGTCCATCCTTCTTCACCACAACCAGTGGGCGTTCATCCACCCTCTCATAGGTGGTAAACCTTTTGCCACATTCACCACATTCCCTGCGGCGGCGGATGCTATTACCTTCGTCGGCTGGCCTGGAATCCAGAACCCGGCTTTCCGGAAAATTGCAGAAGGGACAGTTCATTTCGTCACCCCTTAGACATTGGTTCTTCCACCAAATTCACCCCGACATACAGGATGTTGTGGTGAAAACAATTATAAAATACCATATGTTGAGAGTCAATTTCCATTTATCTGTTATAATGACTATCCACACGGAAAGATTTGTCCATAACTTTCTTTTTCTCCGATTTCTGTATGGATAGGAAAATTTTTATCTTAGACTGGCTGCTTGGGTTGGGAGATACTATTAAAAATTCAAAAATAGCTAAAAAAATATTAAAGGAAGACACTAAATGACACAAATATTGTTAGAAAAACCAACTGACCGTCACATTTTTATTCCAAAAAGAGTTTTTATTGAGCCGGCCGCCCTGACGTATCAATTAGGCCAACGCCTGATGGAGCAATTTAGGTCTGAGGGTATCCCCATAACTACAACTGGTTCTCACAATCGTGTAACAGGTATACCGGGCAAGACACCCCAGGAGGCCTATCTAGAATCAAAACGAACCCTGGTGCTGGGTGTACGAAAAGGCAGGGAATTTCAAACCTGCAAGCCCTCTGCCCATTATCAGCTTCCCCTGGTAACCAGTTGTCCTGGTAAATGTGAATATTGTTATCTCTTAACAAATCTCGGGCAGAAGCCATATATCCGGGCATACGTTAACATCGAAGAAATATTGCAACGGGCCAAGGACTATATTGACCAGTATCTACCCCGGGAAACGATTTTTGAAGGGGCAGCAACATCGGATCCCATCCCTGTGGAAAGATATACAGGCGCACTAAAACAAGCCATTGAATTCTTTGGCAAACAAGAGCAGGGTCGTTTTCGTTTTGTAACGAAATTTGTGGATGTAGATTCTTTGTTGGATGCCAAACATAATGGACATACCCGCTTTCGGTTCAGCCTTAATGCAGCTTATGTCATTAAGCAATTTGAGCATCATACCCCCACCATGTTCGAGCGTGTTGAGGCCGCCGGGAAGGCAGCTCAGGCTGGTTATCCACTGGGCTTTCTAGTAGCACCCATTGTCCTTTATGAAGGCTGGCAGCAGGGATATCTGGAGCTTTTTGAGGAACTAAACAGCGTGTTGGGTCCCCTGTCCCGCCGGGATCTAACCTTTGAGTTTATTACCCACCGCTTCACCCAACGGGCCAAAAGCAATATTGAAAATATCTTTCCAAAATCTCAACTGGATATGAACGAAGAAACAAGGCAATTTAAATATGGCCAATTCGGCTATGGCAAGTATGTTTATCCCAAAGAGAACCTGGCAGAGGTTAAAGAATTTATGCAGGGTATGGTGGATCGATACTTTCCTTCTGCTAAGGTAGAGTATTTAGTATAAAGATAAAAGGAGGTAACTTCTGTATGAAATGTCCCAATGAATCCCAATGCCTTATCTGTGTGGGTACCACCTGTATCTACGGTGATTGTCAAGACGCACACAAACCCTGTACGGAACAGAAGCTACGTTTTGAGTACGAAAATAAAACAGACAAATCGTGATAACGGGGTCCGGCCTGCAAGGATTGCAAGCCGGACCCCGTTGGTACTTTGGTGCTTATTTTATGGCTTCCGCCAATAGCTCTGCCGTGTGTTTTACCTGGATATTGCTAGACTTTGCATCTAAGCCGCCGGCAATTTGCATTTTACAGCCGGGGCAGTCTAGGGCCAGTACTTCTGCAGCGGTGGCAGTGGTATTGTTAATCTTCTTCTCTAGGATGGCCTTGGATATTTCGGGCATTTTTACTGAGTAAGAACCACCGAAGCCACAGCAATCATCGCAGCCCTTCATTTCTATTAATTCAACTCCCGCTTTGTTCAGCAGTGCGCGGGGTTCTTGCCATACCTTTAAGGACCGTTTCATGTGGCAGGAATCATGGTAGGTTACCTTGGTGCCAAGTTTATTAAATTGCAAATCCTGACCGTGATTGGCCACAAAGGATGAGAAGTCGATCACTTTAGCGGCAAATTTCTCAGCCCTGGCTTGCCAATTTGGATCACCTTTTAACTGATCAACAAAGTGATGTTTTAATACCTCAACGCAAGTGGGGCAAAGAGAAACAATATAGTCTAAACCTTCTTTTTCAAAGGCTTCAATGTTTTGTTTAGCCAATGTCAAAGCTACCTCCGGTGCCCCCATCTGGGTTGCGGGGATACCGCAGCAGGTTTGCTCCATGGGGAAGACAACCTCCATACCCATTTTATTGAGAACCTTATAGGCAGCCTCACCCTGCTCAGGATATACAAAGTCACCCAGGCAGCCAGCATAATACCCAACCTTGGCCTTAGGCTTACCCGTGGGAACTGAGCGGCTAATCCTATCTCTGAGTGGTGTGGCAGCAACAGCCGGTAAACTGCGCCCCTCCGTTAAGCCAGAGAAGAAAAGCGGCAGGTGACGAATCACATTTCCTTTGACAAAGGGTTTCTGGGCTAAAGAAGCCGTTCGAATTAAAGAGTGAAACAATTTACGATTGGTCAATACCTTCTCTAAAATGAGTTTTTGACCCATGGGCAAACCTTCTTTTTTCACGGTACGTCGTCGTAGTTCGGCAATCAATGCCGGAATGTCAATTTTACCAGGACAAAAAGCCTTGCAGCGTTCACAGCGCAGGCAAAGGTTCTGCAGTTCCCCGGCCTTTTCAAAGCTGTTTAAAAAGGCAGTCAAAATCGTGCCAATACCACCTGTGTAAACGTCACCGTAGACGTGACCGCCAACCTGCTGGAAGACAGGGCAAACATTCAAGCAGGAGGCACAGCGAATACACTGTAAAGCTTGCTTAAACATAGGGTCATTGCGCATTTCGGTACGACCGTTATCCATCAAGACAATATGCATTTCCTTCTGCTCGATTAAATTGCCAGCCCGATCAATGGCTGCTGCGGGACCCGTCATCATGGTTACATAAGTGGTCAGTTTTTGAGCGGTGGCACTGCGAGGCAATGCCTCTAAAATGGGACCTACATCTTCAAACTTTTCTACCAGTTTTTCTAGGCCCACCAGTACCACATGGACAGGCGGCACGGTTGTTGTTAAGCGGCCATTCCCTTCGTTGGTACACATAACCAGGGTACCTGTTTCGGCAACGGCAATGTTGGCTCCGGAAATACCCAGGTCCGCTTTGAGGAACTTGTCGCGCAGGTTTTCCCTGGCCACTTTAACCAATTTAGCAATGTCCGGTTCTAAATTCTGGTTGGTTTCTTTGGCAAAGATATCTGCCACTTCGCCGCGGGTCATATGGATTGCTGGCATGACCATATGGGAAGGACGCTGGCCACAAAGTTGAATAATCCATTCACCCAGATCCGTTTCAGTAACTTCCGCCACATCCGTATTTTTTAGTAGGTAATCATTTAGGTGAATTTCTTCGGAAGCCATTGATTTGGACTTAATAATGGTTTCTACTTGATGTTTTTTGACAACTTGGGCAATGTATTCCTTTGCTTCATCACCCGTTTTGGCCCGAAATACAATGGCGCCATTTTTTTCAGCCTGGGCAATAAATTTTTCTGCCAATCGGTCCATATTTTCAGCAGCATTGCGTTTGCAATTGCTTATTTTTTGACGTAATTCTTCAAAATCCTTACCTTCATAGGCCTTTTCCCTGGCTGGTATATATGCCTCACCAAAGCGACCAAGGGCACCAGTCAGGTTATCATTATTAAGTGCTGATTGTATGTCTTTTTTTAAATTTCCTGTCGACACTTTTAAAGCCCCCTTAGTCAATAAATACAATAATTAATCGGCCTGGCCCGTGCACACCAATGGTCAATACACGTTCAATATCAGAGGTACGGCTTGGGCCACTGACAAAGGTTAAATAACGAGGCAGTTCTCCCAAGTTCTTGTTATAGGTGGCGATGGTTGCTACTAGATTGGGTAAAAGATTAGCTGTAGGTACCAACGCCATGTGAACAGGCGGCAAAATAGATACCATTCTACTCTCGATGCCAGTGGCATTGCCTGCCAAAGCCCCTATCTCTGCCACTGCATAGTCCAACTGGGAAATACCTAATCCTGCATCAGCCGCATTTTGACGTAAATTCTCAGAGGTCATAACAGCACCCGTGGTGGTGCCAATCTCTTGCATATTAACAGCGTTCACTAATTCTGACGGGGCGTAGACAGCTTTAGCTACGTTCAGATCATTTATTAACTTACTGATTAGTTGTTGAGCCTCTGCTGTGTTCGAAACCCGATAAACCTCAGCAGCTAATGCCTCTGCCTTTTCTTTAAATTCTTTGTATAAGGCATCGTAAGACGTTTTGGCGTTCATAATTACACCTCTTAAAATGTTTTGTGGTAATTTGGCATGATGGTCTGACCATTTAAACTAAAAAACCATAAGCTATACTAAAACAAATACTCCGTCCTTCTCGTTTTTAAATTTTTTAACTATACTGAAAGTATATTAGAATTTTTAATAAAAAGCAATCCTTTTATAGACAAGTCACCTTCTTCTGACAATTTAATTTTTAAGCTTGCTTCTTTCCTAGTAACGATAGGAATCTTCCCGATTGGTTTGATAGGGTGATACTTCAACCAAAATAATATCAACGCCAATTTTTTTTATTTTATCCCAAGGCACGATTAATTCATCCTCACGACCAAAAAGCCCTAAGAATCGACCTTGTCCTGGTAAAATAATGGCGGCAATACGACCCGCATCCAAATCAATATCAAAATCTTTAATTAAACCTAGTCTTCTGCCATCGACTACATTGACAACTTCTCTTACCCGCAGGTCAGAAATCTTAATCACCCCTGCCACCTCCTATCCTATTATTAATCTATATGCAAGGTTCATTGACTTCTGCACAAAAAAAGAGCCTCTCCGGCTCTTTTTTTGTGATCAGCTGATTTGTAATTAAACAAATTTTTTCATGTGATTTAAGGCTGCTTTCTCTAAACGTGATACTTGGGCTTGGGAAATGCCAATCTCTTCGGCAACTTCCATTTGGGTCTTACCTTCGAAGAATCTCAGGGTTAAAATATGCTTTTCCCGATCACTTAATCTTCTTAAGGCGTCTCGTATGGATATTTCTTCAAGCCAGCTCAAATCAAGGCTCTTTTCATCACTGATTTGATCCATGACAAAGATCGGGTCCCCACCATCATGGTATATGGGTTCAAATAATGATATGGGTTCTTGAATGGCGTCTAAGGCAAAAACAATATCCTCCCGGGGCATTTTTAATTCACCGGCAATTTCATTGATAGAAGGTTCCCTGGAATACTTATTAACCAGGCTATCTCTTACCTGCAACGCCTTATAAGCAACATCCCTGAGGGAACGACTTACCCGAATGGGATTATTATCCCTGAGATACCTTCTAATTTCCCCAATAATCATGGGCACCGCATAGGTGGAAAATTTAACATTTTGACCCAAATCAAAATTGTCAATGGCTTTCATTAGACCGATACAGCCGACCTGAAATAAATCATCCACGTATTCACCACGATTGGTAAATCGTTGAATAACACTTAATACCAACCTGAGATTGCCATTAATCAACTGGCTTCTGGCATCTTTATTTCCTTGCTGCATTGCTTCAAACAAAGTTCTCATCTCAGTGTTTTTGAGCACGGGTAATTTAGATGTGTTAACGCCACAGATCTCGACTTTGTTGACCAGCATTTATCGGCCCCCCAACGTTGTTTCGAATACCAGCAGTACCAGTGGTAATGGATTTTGTTGTCCTTACAGGTTAATTATTACCTTGGCAAATTTCTTATATACATGATCAAACACCACAGAAAAGCCCCAAAAACCACCTTTAATGTGTGTTTTTGAGGCTTTTTCTCAATATTCCTATCCTTTAAAATTTTTATTCCATACGATGAATTTCTTTTTTAAACGTTTTATAACCTTTTTTCCAACCGTGAAATATAGGATTGGGAAAAGGCAATCCAAACCATAACCACGGCCATCATTAATTTGACCCCAAGGCTTTAACATTTCTATTGCCAATTTCTTTGTATTTAATACTCGTCATTAGAATACAGATCTAAGGAAGCTAAATAATCAATAAATAAAAGAGTTTGGTTATCATAGTCATATTGGCTGACACCTTGTTCAATGCGTAATTCCAACATCAATTTACCACTGTTAGAATGGATAAACCCTGTTTTTGTTTCTAATACAACAAAAATAAGGTCGTTTTCAATGAAATGTGCATAGTCGTACTGGTAATATGAATTGCTTTTAGGATTATTTACAATTTTATATGCGACAAAATTCAAATCATCAGTAGTCAGCTTTGATTCATTTAGTACAGAATCTGACTGCTTGGTTAGATTTCTAATCTTCTCAGCCGTATCTGTATGAACCCCTCCTTGTTTGTCAGCCCTAGCCCTTGATAATTTAAAGGTCATTTTAAGAGGATGGAGGTTTGTATTTTCCCCTAAACAAATATTAAGTCTTTCATTTCGTAAACAATGAATAACATTAAATATCATATGTTGCATATAGGATTTCGGAAGCTTGCTGCTAGAATAAAAATAGGACAACCAAAATAGAGATTTTTCCTAGCTTAGTGTAAAATTAAAACTAACTAGGAGGAACTGTTTAATGGGAAAGCATAAGAAACAATACAGTGCTGAATTCAAGCA
>NZ_JBAIYV010000006.1:0-60524 GCF_036763075.1 Desulfotomaculum sp. 1211_IL3151
TCCCGGTCGACGATTCGGTGAGACTCTTAAACAGTATGCTGGAAAGGATGGATTACAGAAAGTTGCATGCTACGTACTCCCGGCTGGGGAGAATCGAGAGATCACCGGAAAGCCTTTTTAAAATCATCGTTTACGGATACATGAACGGCATCTATTCCCATAGTTTTGCAGTTACCTTTTAATATACAGTGTCCTAAACCCAGTAATCACAGGTGTTTAGGGCTTTTTTATTTTGCAAATTAATGCAAATATATATAGCGCATTGGCGCGTATTGTGGTATAATAGGATATATTGTTTAAGAACGGTAGGGATTACTTATGTATCTTAAAAAAACACCACAAAAATCCGGGAGAATCTATCTTTCCATCGTTGATGGTTTTTACGACAAACAAAAAGGCTATTCCAAACAAGTAACTATAGAAAAGCTTGGGTATCTTGATGATCTCGAGAAAAAATATGACGACCCCATTGCGTTCTTCACAGAAAAAGTCAACAACTTAAAAAAGGAAAAACACCTACAAAAACTACCCGTTTCTATCAGCTTTTCCCCCGACGAAAAGATTGATAATACCATTACCTACCGCAAAAATTTTGGTTATTCTGTCCTCAGCCAAATCTATCACGACCTTGGGATTCATAACTTTTTGATTAACAGGCAACGTAGTACAAAAATGGAGTTTAGCTCCAATAACATTATGAAACTTCTTGTTTTTTCAAGGCTTCTTAATCCATCCTCTAAAAAAAAGACTTTTGATGCCAGAGACCGCTACTTTGATAATACCGACTATTCCCTTGATGATGTATATCGCTGCCTTACATTTTTTAATAAGCACAGCAGCTCACTTCAACTATGGATAAATGATAAGATTAAACAGTTGTATGGACGTGATTCCAGCCTGGTTTATTATGATGTTACTAATTATTATTTCGAAATTGATGATCCTGACGAATTAAGAAGAAAAGGGGTTTCTAAGGAGCATCGCCCCAACCCGATTGTACAGATGGGTTTATTCATGGATGCTGCTGGAATACCTATTACCTTTCAGCTTTTCCCTGGTAATACTAGTGACTGCCTCACCTTAAGACCTAATTTGTCACGTATTCAAAAAGATTACAACCTGGGTAAGGTAATTGTGGTGGCTGATAAGGGAATGACCACTGGGGATAATATTTACTATACCCTTTCCGGTAAGAATGGATATGTTTTTAGTATGTCAGTACGCGGGGCAGATAAGGAACTTAAAAATTATGTTCTTAATGAAGAAGGCTATGAATGGTATGGTTCTGAATATAAGCGAAAGTCCCGTCTATACCCTAGAACAATTCTTGTAACAGCTAATAATGGTAAGAAGATTAAGAAGGTTGTTGATGAAAAGCAGGTCGTTTTTTATAGTGAGAAATATGCAAAAAGAGCAAAGGCCGAACGCGAGGCTACGATTGCAAAAGCATTGGAACTTATCAATAACCCAAGTAAATTTAACCGTGCCACTTCCTATGGTGCTGCAGGATATGTAAAGAATATCAAGTTCGACAAAGATACCGGTGAAATTACAACACCGCAAACAACACTAAAGTTTGATGAAGATAAGTTATGTAGAGACGAAGCCCTTGACGGATACTATGCCATAATAACCAGCGAATACAAGGAATCTGCGGATCGCATCATTGAAATATATCGTGGATTGTGGAGGATCGAGGAATCGTTTCGTGTTACCAAAAGCGATCTGGAAGCCCGTCCAGTGTACGTTTCTAAAGAAGATCACATACAAGCTCATTTTCTCACCTGTTTCATAGCACTTGTTATTGCAAGAATTATCGAAGTGAAGCTTAAACATAAATATGGCATAAGACGGATACTTGAGAGCCTTAGTAAGGCGGATTGTACACATATGAAACAGAATTTTTATTTGTTTGATTATTACGATGATGTTCTAAAAGATGTAGGGGAATTATTTAATATTGATTTTTCCAAAAGGGTACGGAGCCTTGGAGAAATAAAAAAAGTTTTTGCCGGTACCAAAAAGGGTAAAAATACGCTATGATTTTCAGAAAAAGCAAAACAGGGCGTGTTGCAAAACGTTTATTTGAAAACGTAGGGCGACACGCCCTTGATCGTACTTGAACTAATTGCAGCATTCATTTGTAAAAGCCAGAACTTCTTCAGTGCCCTCGAACCTGTCCCCGGTGGGGTAGTGGCATCAATATGGGTGTCGCTATAGAAGGTGAAGTAGTCGCTGGCTCGCTACCAAAAAGAACTGCAGTGGCACCCATGAAACCAGAATAGGTGTAGGTCAGCCCATTACTACTTTCGCAGCCAGGCACGTTGACGGTTACTTGTACTGTTTCTAAACTCGTTGATGGAGGAACGGTAGCGGTAATTTCTGTATCGCTGACCACAGAAAAGGCAAGGGCAGGTTCCGGTAAGGACACAAGACTATCTAGATTCACCTGCAAAGTCAGTTCGGCTAACGTTACAGGAACTTTGGCTATCACCGAACCACCAACCGTAGTAACGGGTAAGGTGATACTGGTGCAACTTGGTTCGGTTTTATTGATCACCTTTACACAGATCACTTTTGCGATTGAGTACTTAAAGGGTGACATAGCTACCCCTCCAAGTATTAGTTTATATTAGCAGGTTATTCCATGATGGTTTCAATGGTTACTGTATGAATGCCTAACACACAAGGACCTTCATTATGGAAAGTCCTTGTGTGTTCCCTACAGCTTTTTAGCAAAGTCTAATTGTACTGGTTATCAATGGCCGGGCAACAGGCCAAGCATCCCAACAAAGAAGAGGCGCGAGCCGAAGCGCTAAGCAAAGAGAAGCTTTTGTAAAGCCAAGGCAGGGAGACTCCGCAGCTTCCCCCTGCCTTTCCTGCTATCCCGCGCAATTACTTTTTGATGGGAAAATAAATTTCGGTTACATATTCACTGGGCGGAACATTGTCGTCGCAGCCTTTGACATACAACTCAAAGGGCGGTCCGGCAACGACATACCCTTCTCTTTCAATCCATTCCATAAGCGCCGTATAGCAGGGAGTGAAATCGTCATAGGGGCCGATATGGGTGGCAAAGCAGCAAAGCCCCGGAGCAAGCTCCCGCAACTGCTCGCCGCTGCCGCCCGCTACCTCCACCCCAACCTCGATATCCGTGCATTCATGATTGAATTCCACGTCATGGTAGACGGACAGGAACGGTCCGGCAGGCTTCAACCGCTTCTTTTCCAACCCAGCGCATAATGCGCCAAAGGCTTCTTCAAAATCCCGGACACTCATTTTCCGTCTTAAGGAATAAATGGTTTTGGGGTGAATTTCCACGGTTTTCACTAAATAATTGGCTTGCATGATATTCTCACACCTTTCTATTTTCTCAATGTCCTGCTCCATTTGCAGCAGGAGGTGCCGCTGATCCTCGATTTGCCGCAGGAACTCCTCTTTTTTGGCTTGCAAGAGTTCGGCCAGGCGACTGTTGTCCCTGGCGGCCAGAACAGCAGCAATCTCAGGCAAGGAAAACAGATACCGCTTCAGCCTCGAAATCAGCAGCATGTCCCGAAGCTGAGAAACCTCGTAATAGCGATAGCCGGAGTCCCGGCTGACAAATCCGGGCTTGAGCAGCCCGATCTGATCGTAATAGCGAAGCGTTTTTGTCGACACCCTGCTGATTCTGGAGAATTCTCCGATTGTTAGCATAGAATCACCACCTCGATGGCATTTGAACATGTTCTCATTGGAGTATACGGCTTCCAGTTAGGGCAAAGTCAAGCGCTCTTTCATATTTTTATAAAATTATTTATCCATCCGACAAAGAGGAAGGGCAAAGGAATTTGCCTATGAATAGTACAAGTATAGTGACCTGTTATTGCTGGCGGACGAGCAGGACGATATGGTAGATGAGTATCTTGAGTGAGGTGAAATATTTGTTTTGCATGACGAAGGAGTTAAAGCCGAATGCGTAGTCACAAAAGAAGCGACTGGGACTTATGAAACAAAAAATATTGCGGTTCAGCCGGATTGCCGATATGATTTATCTGAAAAGGGAACGATGAAACCAAGCTTGAAATTGATTGAGGTGATTCTATGGTTATAAAGCGAGCAACGA
Organism: Desulfotomaculum sp. 1211_IL3151; assembly: GCF_036763075.1. NCBI lineage: Bacteria > Bacillati > Bacillota > Clostridia > Eubacteriales > Desulfotomaculaceae > Desulfotomaculum > Desulfotomaculum sp. 1211_IL3151. The sequence continues at coordinate 4,103 of NZ_JBAIYV010000006.1, forward strand.
TTCAAGACGTGAAAACGATCAGTCATATTCATGCTTCCAGTTGGAAAGGCGCTTATAGAGGCATGATTCCCCAACAGTATCTTAATGAATTACAAGATGATTTTTGGGTAGATGCTTTTCAAGGCTGGATTGAGGCTAATACCGTAACTGTACTGCTTATTTATGAACAAGAATCAGCCGTTGGCTGTATTGCCTACGGAAAGTCAAGAGATAAGAAATTGTCTGAATGGGGAGAAATTATTTCGATTTATCTTTTGCCGGAGTATCTTGGAAAAGGATATGGGCATAAACTCTTGAAAGCCGCCCTGGATGATCTGGAAATTGACGGATATAACGACGTTTATTTATGGGTTTTAGAAAATAACGAGACAGCTAAAAAATTTTATGAGCGAAACGGCTTCACGTTCAATAATGAGAAATACTCCTTTGAAATAATGAAGGAGCCTTTTGAAGATATGCGTTATGTTTTTAGTTTCAATAGCATCCAAGTATAAACATGCTTAGAATCAAATGAAGTTGAATTGTTTATAAAATAGGGGTAAATATGATTAGAAGGTTCAAAATTGATGAATTAGACATAGTTATGAAAATATGGCTTGAAAGCAACATAAAGGCTCATGATTTTATTAGCAAAAGTTACTGGCAGGGTAACTATGAAATGGTTAAAGAGATGTTGCCAAATGCAACAATATTCATTTACGAAGATAACAGTATAATTCAAGGATTTGTTGGGTTGATGGAAGGTTATATTGCTGGGATATTTATTAATACAAGTAGTCGATCCCAGGGCATAGGAAAAGCTTTACTTGATTATGTCAAGGCTAACCACTCTGAATTGTCGTTGCAAGTTTATAAAAAGAATGTTCGTGCGATTAAATTTTACCTAAGAGAAGGTTTTTCGATTTCAAAAGAGCAAATTGATGAAAGTACTGGTGAAGTAGAGCTTATAATGAATTGGACAAGATGAATAGCAAGTTATCCGAGCTTGGCCTATATTTTTCTCTATCAAAAATAGGGAGTGTACGGAATTTTGTGTAATTGGTTTGTTGTCGCATAAATTTGGGAAGGCTTATGATGGCTCTTACCTGTCGGGAGGGTAAGACAAATGCTGAGGAGCAACCTGAGCGCCCCACAGGGTTCTGCCGGAGATAGCTGAGGATATTACTCCTAGCTTTCTTCTTTTTATAGATATAATACTTTGATTTTTTCTATTGCTTCCAACGAAATTATTCTGTACTAAATCACCACTTAATAGCTTTCCAATGTCAACTTCTATCAATTGTAACCAATAAATATAATTATTTAAATCAACGCTCCGTAGAGTTCAGAATAAATCATAATTTATCTTCAAAAATTAAATACCATAATATTGATGAAGCAAAGTATAGCCTGAAATAATGTAAAGGTGTATAAATTATAAATAAGGGACAATCTGTGTTGCAACATGCCTATAATCCTGTAAACTGGTTTTCATGGAGTTGCCATGCTTTTGAAAAGGCTAAGCAGGAAGATAAACCTATCTTCTTATCTATTGGGTATTCCTAGCGTTGGTTATAGTTAAGGCTACTTGACATTGGTGCCACGTCATGGAGCGGGAATCCTTTGAATCGGAGGATGTGGCAAAGGTTTTAAATCAACACTTCATTTCGATCAAGGTGGACCGGGAAGAACGACCGGATATTGACCAAATATACATGAACGTATGCCAGGCACTAACCGGGGCAGGCGGCTGGCCTTTAACCATTATCATGACCCCAGAACAAAAGCCATTCTTTGCAGGAACCTATTTCCCGAAACACTCGAACGATGGCCGTCCCGGTCTAATAGGGATTTTAGAGCAAATTTCAGGCATGTGGCAAGGGGAACGCTCCCGCTTGCTGGAGATTGGCGATAAACTCACCCATCATATGCAAGCGGAAGCCACAACCGCACCCGGCCAACTGCCTGCGGATATCCTTGATCAAACCTACCGCCTATTTGAAAAGAATTATGATCAAAGCTACGGTGGTTTTGGCAACGCACCCAAATTTCCAACTCCTCATAATTTAATGTTTTTATTACGTTACTGGTACAAAACCGGCGAAAAAAAGGCTTTGACCATGGTGGAAGAAACCCTGGATGCCATGCACCGGGGCGGCATTTATGACCACATGGGCTTTGGTTTTGCCCGCTATTCTACAGATAAAAAATGGTTGGTGCCGCATTTTGAAAAAATGCTCTATGATAATGCCCTGCTGGCCTTTGCCTTTATGGAAACCTACCAAATCACAAAGAATCCCCGCTTTGGACGAATTGCCAAAGAAATTTTTACCTATGTTTTAAGGGATATGACATCTCCAGAGGGTGGCTTTTATTCCGCCGAAGATGCAGATTCCGAAGGCGTGGAGGGAAAGTTCTATGTCTGGCAGCCAGAGGAAATTACAGAATTACTCGGTTCCATAGATGGCGAACTTTTCTGTGGATACTATGATATTACAGCTAAGGGTAATTTTGAGGGTGCCAGCATACCAAATTTAATCGGTCAGAATCCTTTGAAGTTTGCTGAGGAATTAGATATTTCTTTAGAAGATTTAGTGGAAGGCCTGGAAATCTGTCGGAAGATATTATTTGAAGCACGGGATAAAAGGATTCATCCCTATAAGGATGATAAGATCCTAACCTCCTGGAATGGTTTGATGATTGCCGCCCTAGCCAGGGGTGCCCAGGTATTTCAAAGTAACCTTTATTTAGGGGCTGCTGAAAAAGCCATGGGCTTTATCTTTGATAAACTACATAGACCAAATGGTCGCCTAATGGCCCGGTATAGGGAAGGTGAAGCAGCCCACAAAGCCTATTTGGATGACTATGCCTTTGTTGTTTGGGCACTGCTGGAACTCTATCAGGCCACCTTTGAACCCCGATATTTGCAAAAGGCAGTGAACCTGACCGAGGATATGCTTGACTTGTTCTATGATAACGACCATGGCGGTTTCTATTTTTATGGTAAAGACAGTGAAGAATTAATCAGTCGCCCTAAAGATACTTACGATGGAGCCATCCCCTCGGGTAATTCAGTGGCCACAGTCAACCTTCTAAAATTGGCTCGGCTAACTGAGAACTCCCGCTACGGAGAACTAGCAAAGCAACAGCTACAGGTCTTTGCCGAAGATCTGGCAAGATATCCGGCTGGTTACTCTTTCTTTATGATGGGTGCCTATTTAGAGCAGGAACCCCCTCTGGAAATAGTACTGGTGGGGGCCAAAGAAGATCCTGTATTAAAACAAATGATGATCACCCTACAAAAAAGTTTTTTACCCAATGCCTCTGTAACGGTGCGTTATGATGACAATTTTGCCGACCAATGGGGTGAATTATTGCCCTTGATAAAGGATAAGACTCTCGTGGCCGGTAAGACTGCGGCCTATGTTTGTCAAAACTTTTCCTGCCAAGCCCCCGTGACAAAACTTGCTGAGTTGCAAAATCTAGTGTTAAAAAAATAAAGGTCCCCGGTTAAAAAAGGTAGAATAAACTGGATAGAACACTTTAGGGGGCATAAAATGGATAAGAGTAAAATCGTCAAGCTTCATCACGCACTAAACTGCCTGACTCTATTTCAGGGGATCACTGAAGACAAAGCAATTCAGCACCTTAACAAAATAATTAGCACGATCATGGCTAAGGATGTCTCCTCACCTGTGGATTTATTGGTAGATTACCACAAACTAATCGGCATTTTACTGAAAGAAACCGTAGATCCACAACTTCCAAAAGTGGGTAACCCCTGGCAGAACCATTTTTTAAATCAGGTTCTGTTTAACGATAATTTATATGCTCGGGAATTTGTTGCCCGGCAAAGCCTAATTTCCACTGTTGAGGAAGCCTTTTTACACGACCTTAGAAAATTGCAAGTTATTTGTCTGGAAGGTATGCAAATTTTAGAAGATTTCTTTGGTCAGACACCGGGTGTTTTTCCAGCCACCACCAACCCATTACCCAACACACCGGGAAACCATCCCCTATCCGATCTGCTTATGGAGCTCAAGCAAAAGCTTCTTTCCGGTGAAAGCTGGTCCGATCAGCTAGCCGCCTTTAAAACCTTTTATCAAGCAGCCGGCTTTGGCCAATTTGCCCTTTACCGGGCCTTTCGCTGGGAACCAGGGCCTGCTGGCTTCCACTTGGCTGGGATTGAAAAACCCGATCCCATCCGGTTACAGCAATTAATTGGCTATGAACGTCAAAGAAAACAGGTTTTATCGAATACCGAGCGGTTATTAAATGGACAAGGTGCCCATCATTTACTTTTATATGGGGACAGAGGCACAGGCAAATCTTCTACAGTTAAGGCACTGCTCCATGCATATGGGCCAAAGGGCTTACGCCTGGTGCAGGTTTCCCGTCAAAATTTAGCTGGACTGCAGAGTTTAAGCAGGTATTTAATTAAAGTGCCCCTAAAATTTATAATCTTTATTGATGACTTATCCTTTGAAGAATCCGAAACGGATTACAAAGAATTTAAAACCCAACTGGAAGGCAGCCTTGAACAGCAACCAGCCAACGTCTGCATTTATGTAACTTCGAACCAACGTAATTTGGTAAAAGAATATTTTAGTGATCGACACACCAAGGTCGTTGATGGCGAGGTGCATACCGGGGATACCTTGCAGGAGAAGCTATCTCTAGCTGATCGTTTTGGCATAAAAATTACCTATATGGCCCCAGACAAAGAAGCTTTTCTGGAAATCGTTCGGCAGTTGGCCCTGCAGGAAAAGCTTAACATTGATGAGCCAACCTTAGAACGGCTGGCCCTAAAATGGGTACTCTGGCACAATGAACGCTCAGGCCGTACTGCCAGGCAATTTATCGACCATATTAAAGGCAGGGATGATTTGGATATTTTCTAATACCCGATTATCAATACTTGTCATCTAGCGAATGACAGAACAAGGGAGTGTTGCTTGCTACTTATAAAGTAGTTTGCAACACTCCCTTTACACATGGCTATTTAGCTGTGGCTAAAAATCCATTTGACTTTCCTGTTCCAACATAACACTGATCATGGCATCCAATTCCTCATCGGTTATGTCTCTTTTGGCCTGCTCTTTGGTAACCCTAAGAAATGGGGCAAGCTCACCATTTAACAATTTTTGCTGATCAAATACATTTAAGCGGGATAGAATTCTTTTCGGGCCAACAACATCATCCCCAAGAAAATAATATACATTAATGCCTGTGGCAAGGGAGATGGCTTGCACAATGGCGATATGGGAAGTTTTCTTGGGGTTAAATTGCTTTAGTCCTTCAATATCCGCCAGCTCTAGCATGGTTCTGCCAGCCAGTTCTTGAATAGACATTTTTCTTAGTTCAAGCATTTCTTCAACCCGTGGAAAAATATTTTTTGCCAATGCAGTTCCTCCTGACAATTTTGTAGTGTTCATTCTTATTTTAATGGTAGGAACCTGCCACTGCAACCCTTGTAGAGGAATACCTTACCTTATGACTTAAACCTTGAACATTTTTACTAGGTTCTGGAATTCATTGCCCATGCGAGCCAAATCCTGCGATGCACTGGCAATTTCCTGAACGGTGGCACTGGCTTGCTCCGTTGCGGCAGCAAGGTTCTGGGCACTGTTGCTATTCTTTTCGGCCCCCTGAGCAATTTCCTTAATGATAATCACAGTTTGCTGCACCTGGTCTAATATTTCTTTTAATGACTGCCCCGCAGAATGAACAACCTGGGTTCCTTCATGGACCTCCTGAACACCCAATTGCATATCCTTAACAGCTTGCCCAGTCTCCTGTTGTATTTGACCAATGATTAGACTAATTTCTTTAGCAGCCTGGGAGGATTGTTCGGCCAACCGCCTTACCTCTTCAGCAACCACTGCAAAACCCCTACCTTGATCTCCTGCCCTTGCTGCCTCTATGGCTGCATTAAGGGCCAGTAAATTGGTCTGATCTGCAATACCAGTAATGACCTCCGTAATTCTACCGATCTCCTGGGAGCGATCACCCAGTTTAACAACCTGTTCGGAGCTTTTGTCCACCTTTTGAACAATGGAGTTCATTTTATCCACTGCTTGATTTACAGCTAGGTTACCCTTTTGGGCTGCCTTTTCCACTTCCTGAGAAACACCCACCGCATTGTCTGCACTGGCTGCTTCCTCCGTTGTTATACTGGCCAATTCCGTTGTGGTACTGGTAATTTCCTCAACCGCAGCACTTACTTCTTGGCTGGCCGCCGAGAGTTGCTGACTATGGGCCGCCAGATTATTGCTCTTATCAACCACTTGCCTGGTCATGTCGTGCAGGTTATCCACCATGGTATTAAAGGCTCTGCCCAGTTGTGCCAATTCATCATTACCAACAACTTCTACCCTTTGGGTTAGATCACCCTGGGCAACAAGACCCGTTTCCTGCAGCATCCGGTTGATTGGTCTGGTAACTGCCCTGGAAGATAATATACTAAACATGATACCCATCAATATAGCAATTACTCCAAAGACCTGGGCAATTTTTTTGGTTTCAACGCTTATTTGCATGGAACGATTTTCAGCATCTTTACTTTCTTGTTTTTTATAATTAACATAGGACGTTACTTCTTTCTTTAGTTGGTCGGACAGTTCATCATAACGTTCTTCTTTAATTTTTTTTGCCTGGTCATTTTGTCCATTCTCCACAAGGGGAATTATTTCAGACATAAAAAGTGTACCCAATTGCTTATTTAATTCATGTACTTTGGTAATTCTATCCAAGTTAATTTTTTGCCTGGTTAGTTTAATGAGTTCTTCCTCTTTTGACAATGTGAAATTCAATTTTTCTTCATAATTTTCTTTGTCTATCGCCTCTCCTGTTATTACATACTCCTTGGCTAGACTATTTTGCTCCTCAATATACATGTCAATGTCTAAGCCTTGCATGGTACGAACGTTATGCTGTTGTAAACCTTCAATTTCCTGAGTAATTTGGTGTACTTTGTAAACCATGGCACCTGCTAACAAACCTGCAAACAACAGGATAACACAGTAACCCAATACAATTCTTGTGGTTAATTTTAATTGCACATGCTCCCCTCCCCGTTCAACTTTTAAAACTTTGATAGGAAATATATGACAAAACCATATCTAAAGCAAGTAATTTTTTCAACTGTTTTGAGTCCTTTTTCATAATTATTTTTCAGTAATCAAAACCGGGTTAAAATTTAAAAAATCAGCACTAACCAAATGAAATTTTATCCCCCAGATTTCATCCGGCAATCGGTAGTTTTTTGCCCGATCATGCAGGTGTCCATAAACTACTCTGTTCACTTTAAATTCGCAAAGAATATTGATAAATTCAGAGGGTTCGTGGGTTTCGTTGGTGGGCATAAAATGCATCATTACAATAATTTCATCGGGATTTCCTTGAATACTGCGTAGGGAGTTTTCCAAACGGATTAGTTCCCTTTTGTAAATCTTCTCGTCTTCTTCGGTAAACTGGTGACTATTGGGGCAGGTCCAGCCCCTGGTACCACAAATAACTGTATCCCCCACAACCATATGGTCATTTTGAATTAATTTCACATTTTGAGGTACGAATTTGCGGGTCTTGGATATCCCCTGCCACCAGTAATCATGATTCCCTGGTATAGCAAAGATGGTTCCTGGCAGCATCCCAAGAAAATCTACATCATAGCGTGCTTCTTCTAACCGGGTGGCCCAGGAAATATCCCCAGGCATTAGTATGATATCTTCAGGAGCTATCTTTTTACACCAATTATGATAAATTTTTTGGTAATGCCTGTGCCACTCTTGGTTAAAAATATCCATCGGCTTGTGCAATTTTACCTCATCCCAGTTTTGGGGATTTACCGGATTCTTAAAGGAAAGGTGCAAATCACTGATTCCATAAAATTTCATTGTACATTTCCCCTTTCCCCGCAAATTCCACTATATGGCAACTGGACATATACATTTTTTGGTACTTGAGCATATCTTATCTCTCTGGTTCTGGGGTTGTCAACCAGGGTTATAAAGGAATTTGAAATTTATTTATAAACCAGTCATCATTGTACTTTCTCCTTTTTAAATACCTTTCCCTCTGTTTTAAAATATTGCTTTCCAATACTAATTCGGAAACCAACATACCAATATCCTTTAAATAGTTGTACATATTAATAACTTGCCCCGCCCTTTGCCAATTAAAATGACTGAAGGCCATACGAATACCATTATAAGCATATTCCTCCATGGTAATAGGATAGGGATGCTTACTACGAAAATGGTGTTCTACAACCACCGCCGGATCTACTTCAACCCTATAACCAAATAGCCAGAGCTTCATTGAGAACTCTGCATCTTCAAAACCATAGGTTCGAAAGCCTGTTTCAAATCCTTCGACGTCATTAAATACCCTCCTTGTTACCGCCACACAGCCCCCCGGTGCAATGGGTACCTCTGTAATTTCACCGGTGCTGGGCAACCACTGAGCCTCCAATTTTTTATTCCAGGTCATACCATAGCCAATGGCATGGGTCATACCCATATTGGCAATTCCCGGTGAAACAGCGCCCGCGCCCCGTTCCAATAGGCCCTCAGCCAATATTTCCAGCCATTCCGGTTCCACAGTTATATGCGCATCACAAAACACCAGTATTTCACCGGTGCATTTCTTAACACCTAGATTTCTAGCATTGGCAGCCCCAACGCCATTAGTATTAATAAGTTTTACGCCCGGATAATTCTTACTCTTATTTAAAAATGCACAGCAACCGTCCGTGGAATCGTCGTTAACAACAGTAATATCAAAGGGAATCCTGCAAGGTGTTGACAAGATGGATTCTATCGTTTCCTTAATCCGTTTTCCTTCATTCTTACATGGTATAATGATCGACACTTGGGTCATGTTTTTCCCCCCTAATTGTTCTTTTTATCATTCTATGACTGGGGGAACGCTGTTTATTATTCAACAAAAATTTAAAAAGTGAGCGTCACTTGCTACCCAAAAGCAGCTTTGCGACACTCACTTAACAATTATTTTTGAACTTTTAACATCCGAACCAGGGAGATGGCTGCATGACCCCGGCTGACATTTTCATTCGGAACATAGTTTCCTTGATTGTCAGTCTGGAGACCCAGTCCAAGGCTCAGTGCTGCATAACCCCTTAATTGGTCCGGTACCAGCTGGGCATCTCTGGTTGGCAGGGTATATATCTGGGCAAGCTTGGCAACGCCATCATAATCCAAGGTATTAATCATCAGTTTTGCCAATTCCAGCCTGGTTAGTTCCTTAGCCAAATCCTTGGTGTCATCCGGCTGAATAATACCTAGGCTGACCGCAGCGTTAAGGAGACGCTTTTTCTCTTCCTCCTTGTCCTTACCTTCCTTTAACAAATCATAGGGTCCTGACACATACCAACCCCGGCTGGCTACTAACATTTCCAATGCCTCAATCTTAGTTATATTGCGGTCTGGGTAAAACTTTCCATCGGCGGCTTTGACAATATTAGCCTTAGCCAATTGCTTAATGGCCTCTGCCCCAGGGTGGCCACTGATATCTGTAAAATCAGTCGTTTCTTTGGGAGCAATGACGTCGCCCCTGGTATTTAGGTATTGTCCGGATTTAGCATCCAGCAGATAAGAAGGGCGATCCTTCAGCCTGTATACCAGATTAACCTTTGGTTGATTGGCACCCCTGTCGGTATTGATATACTCCAGCCCCAGGCCACCGCCACTTAAAAATATGGAAGAAGCCTTGGCGTGGCCTATCTCTTGAGATTTATCGGGAAATTTAACATCCCACCAGTTCATTTGGTAGTTGGTAATCTCCCCAGTATTGCCGTCAACTTCAATTTCAAAACCATTGTTTGTAAAAGGTATCCCATTTACAACCCGGAGGTAGGAGAAATGATAGTTTCGCGTAATCCCTTTTTCCAGATAATCACTGTTCAGGCTATTATCCAGCTTTATCTCTGCCAGTCGCTTCGGCTGCTGCTTTTTAATAAAGTCTTCAGCCTTTTGTCTGGCTTGCTCCACGCTAACGGCAGGTGCCGCTGTCTTTCTTTCATCAAAGCCCTTTTTCCAAATATTATAATAAACAAGCTCACCGGTTACAGCATTCACTGCCGCACTGATACTTTGCACATCTGTTGTATTTTTTTCATTGTTCCAGTGGAAAGTCCATTGTTTTTGTTCTGGATATTGATAATCCTGATTTAGCCTACTTTCCATCAGCTTTAATTCAGCGGGCACGGAAACAATATTTTTCACCTTGTCCATGGCCTTTTCTGCACTGAGAAGGTTCTTTATTTTATCAACTTCTGCCTGCTCCGCTGGTGTCATTTCATTTCTGCTGGCACTTTCCTTTTTGGCTTCTCCACCCATAGCACGGTCATAACCCTCATATAATTGACCCTCAACAACCTTACCGGTAAAGGCATCAACCATTAAATTGGCACCTTTTTTCACTCGATACACCAACTTGACCGGCGTATCCTTGGCACCGTTTGTCCAGGGTCGGTAATAAACCAGCTCTATGTTTTGGCCGATGACCTTTTCGGCTTCAGTTGGTGAGATCCTGCCAGCGGCAGAGGGGAAGCTGGTCTTTTCGTCCCAGTTAAGACCAAAACCTAACAGTTCACCCGTGTCGCCGCTTATACGAATATAGATATTGTTGCCGGGAAAGACAATACCATTGGCAACTCGGTTAAAGTTATAATAGTATTCCACTGGCCCCCTATCGCCAAAGCCATAAAAGGGTTGATCCTGATTCGAGACCAATTTTATTTGGCCAGCGTAAGCAGGCAATAATTTTTGTATCCATTCCTTAGCAAATTTGGCCGATTCATCATAGGAATAACGGGGTAAACCACTGTACTTTTGGCCCGGGGGCAATTCTTCCCAACGATCCATGCCGAATATTTCCCCAGTTGCAGCATTAACCCGCACGGAAATATTTCCCCGGGGTTCGGCACTGCGTGTCCAATTAAGATGCCACTCGGCTCTCTCGCCGTAGGTATTAAAGCCACTTTCAAACCGCTCATAGTCATTGGAAATAGTAAAGGTATCCTTCGCCTTAGCGATGGCCTGATCCAAGGGAAACTTAGCCTTAGCCAGGTCTCCGTCAACTGATGAAGGTTTTGTAGCAATGACAGCGGACCTTTCCTCCGCAAAGGCAGCAGGATTAAACATTAAGCCACCGACAAGACAACCAGCCACAATTGCACTGATTATTTTTTTAGCCAAGCATATTCACTCCTTAACCGATCTTTATTATATAGACGTTCCACCTATCCTTCGTGTAACTGGTTAGCCAAAATATTCTTTTAGGAAAAAAAGACAAGGGTTCAATCCCCTGTCGCTCCCTCTTTAGCCATCTTTCAGTTTGCTAACAGCTAAGGGCATTTGCCGTAGGTGTTAATAACGGCCTCCGCAACGGATTTAATGGAAGTTCTTTTCTTCATTGCTGTATGCTGAATGGCCTTATAGGCTTGTTCTTCGGAAAAGCCCTTTTGTTTTATCAGCAGCCCCTTCGCCCGCTCAAGAATTTTACGGGTCTTTAGGGTCTCCTGCAATTCATTAAGCTGCTGCTGCAGCTGTGAAAATCGCTTATATGAGGAAACAGCCGCTTCGATGGCGGCATAAACCTGATCCTCCAGGTAGGGTCGCATTAAAAATGCCGCAGATACATCCCTTGCCCTTTCTACAAGGCCCTTATTACCTTGTGAAACCAACAAAACCACCGGGGCCAAGTTTTCTTCGCAAATAATTTTTGCCACCTGCATACCATCCAACACGGGTAGGTAATCATCTAACAGGACAACCTCTGGTGATGTAGATCGAACCGCTTTTAGCGCATCCATGCCGCTGGTTGCCTCTGCTATCACCCGATAACCAAGGCGTTTAAGAGTTTGCTTCAATTGATGTAATTCTGTGTTGTCGCCGCAGGCCATGACAATCCTTCTGTCCATAGTTCATCTCCCGGTCAACTCATATATACCCTTGGTACCCTGCTACCTACCCAGCAGACCACTTCATAATTAATGGTTCCCAGCCATGCTGCCATTTGCTCAACTGGTAATGCAGCAGCCCCAAAAATGACAACTTCATCATGAATTTGTACCCCAGTAATCTTACCGACATCAATCATGCATTGGTCCATGCAAATTCTACCAATCACCGGGGCCCTCTTACCTTGAACTAGAACTTCTCCCTTAGAGGATAATAACCGGGGATAGCCATCTGCATAACCAATGGGAAGGGAAGCAATCACCGTTTCCCTGGGAACGGTGTAGGTACAGCCATAGCTAATCTTTGTGCCAGGTCCTACATGCTTAATATGGGCAATGCGTGTCTTTAAGGTCATGGCAGGTTGCAACGCAATCTTATTTTTGTCTACCTCTTCGGATGGATAAAGGCCATACATAATAATCCCGGGCCGCACAAGATCCAAATAAGTCTCTGGGCATTCCATGATGGCTGCACTGTTGGCACAATGCCGTAAGGAGAAGCTGATTCCCATTTCCTGAAGCTGCTGCAATACAAACATAAACCTTTCAAATTGCCCGCGGGTATAGCTTTTGTCCTCTGCATCGGCGGTTGCAAAATGGGTATAGATCCCCTCGGCATTTAGACCCGGCAGGTTGTAGGCTACGGCAATTGCAGCTACCCCTACCCTATCGGGGGTAAAACCAAGCCGCCCCATACCGGTATCTACCTTAAGGTGTACAGTGGCTTTCATTCCTTTGCTGCAAGCCACAGCAGATATTTGCTCGGCTAAATCGGATCTAAACACGGTTAAACAAATATTCAGATCCAAAGCATCACTAATTTGCTCCGGAGAAATGTATCCTAAAATTAGTATCGGCACTTGGATGCCAGCCCTACGCAGTTCTTGAGCCTCTGATAATCTTGCTACACCAAGCCTTGTGGCTCCTGCAGCCAATGCCGCCTGGGCCACCGGCACAGCACCGTGTCCATAGCCATTGGCCTTAACCACAGCCATAATTTCCTTATTGGGTCCAATTACTCTGCGGACCTCTCTAATATTATGTCTGATGGCTTCTAAGTTAATCTCTGCCCATGTGGGTTCCAACATTGATAAACGCCACCATCCTATTTTTTCCTTTATTTTAGCATAAATAAAAAGAAATTGCTTGCCACCGACCAAGCAATGTCTGTATTTCCTACATAACCCTGCGTTAGTAATTTAGATCAACTTAACTTTCTATTTCTTTAAAAGCTGCGGATAAATAATTTACAATATCTCCGGCCAAAGTACTGGCTTGGCTTAACTCTTGGGCTGCCAAATCTCCGGCAGAACCATGCAGGTACGCTCCGGCAGCGGCTGCCTGGAAAGGAGTAAACCCTTGGGCTAGCAAACCTGTAATCAAACCAGTTAACACATCACCGCTGCCACCAGTAGACATGCCAGGATTACCCGTAGGGTTGATACCAATCTCTCCTGCGGGGGAAGCAATGATGGTCTTTGCCCCCTTTAGTAAAACAACGGATTGCCACTTCTTTCCTGCGGCACTGGCTAGCTCAAGCCGCCTTTCCTGTACTTCAGGACTGGTTAACCCTACTAAACGAGCCATTTCGCCGGGATGGGGTGTCATTATAACGGGTACCTGTAGGCCTTCCAAAACGGCAGTATCCCCTGCCAGAGCGTTTAAGGCATCTGCATCCAACACCACGGGAATGGTCAGCCGGGTCAGCAAATTGCGTACAAATTCCACTGTCTCTGGGTGTGTGCTAAGTCCTGGACCAAGGGCCAGGACATTTGCGGCTGCACAGGCCTCTAAAACTGGTTCTACCGCAGTGACTGCCAGGGTTCCCGCCTCGGTTTCCGGCAATCCACTGGTCATTGCTTCATCCAAGGTGGCGGCCACTAAAGGCTGTATACTTTTAGGTACCCCAAGGGTGACCAACCCGGCACCACTCCTTAATGCTCCCCGGGCTGTCATACGGGCAGCCCCAGACATATTTCGAGAACCTGCCACAATGAATACATGGCCATAGCTTCCCTTATGGCTATCCTGCTTTCTGGGCTTAAACCATTGGGAAATCAATTGTCTGGTAAGTAATTGTCTGGAGATATTCTTATTTTCGATTAAATCCTTTGGTAAGGAAATATCCACCACGTGCAGTGTACCGGCAATGGATGCACCTGGTTCTAACACTAAGCCTAGTTTTGGCAGTCCAAAGGTTACGGTATGCTCTGCCTTCATGCAGGGGCCCTGAGCCTTTCCAGTGTCGGCCTCCAGGCCTGAGGGAATATCCACCGCCAGTACAGCAACCGGACTGGTATTGACCAGATTAATCACCCTGGCCACCTTTTCATTTACTGTACCACGGAACCCCGTGCCATACAGGGCATCAATAACTAAATCGGTATTTAATAAAGCCACCTTGACAATGTTGATACCATTAACCTGGTTGACTTGATAAACAGGTTGTCCCATCCTTTGCCAGACGGTTAGGTTAACCTTTGCATCCCCCTGAAATTCCTCAGGATCTGCCATTAGCAGGACCTTTACCTGAGCACCCAAGTTGTACAGATGTCTCGCAATTACCAGTCCATCCCCGCCGTTATTCCCTTTGCCAACTAGAATCGTGAATACCTTATCAGCAACCTGGGGAAAGATCCTTTGAATGATCCTAATCACCTGCAAACCCGCATTTTCCATTAGAACAATGCCAGGTATACCGTACTCCTGTATGGCCTGACGATCAATTTCTCTCATCTCTGCCGCTGTCACTACACGCACAATTATCCTATCCTTCCTTTTCTTTGCCAACTGCCACCGCAAAGGCAACAGCCCTGCCACGGTCATGGGAAATACTTACCAATACCCGATGAATACCCCTTTTTTCTGCTATTTCTAAAGCTGGGCCGGAAAATTTCACCTCTGGCTTGCCTAGGTAATTGGGTAAAATCTCAATATTGGTCCATCTCATTTCCCTTAGGCCAGTCCCCAGGGCCTTCATTATTGCTTCTTTGGCCGCAAAACGCCCGGCCAAGGAGTGTATTTTTCCTTGACAGTACTTCTGTTCCGCCGCAGTAAAGACACGGTCTAAAAACTGCTGTCCAGAACGGCTGACGGCCAACTCAATTCTTTCTATTTCAATAATATCCGTACCGATCCCCTTCATCATACCACCTTCCCCCCTGATATTTCCACATGACCTGGGATAGTTCCTTTCGCAAACGATGACATGCTTTAGCATAAAAAGTTAAATTTTGTTACTTTTTACTAGCAAAAATCTAAAAGGGTTCCTCCTATAAGAAGAACCCCCCTTTGCTAATTATTGATTTGATTAAAAACCTTCCTTCGGTGACTCTTCCTTAAACAAATCCGTAGATAAATAACGTTCCCCCGTATCGGGCAATAACACAACCACCATTTTCCCCTTATTTTCTGGCCGACGTGCCACCTCCAGGGCAGCATACATTGCTGCTCCGGCAGAGATCCCCACCAGAATTCCCTCTTCCCGGGCTAATCTTCGGGCGGTTTCCATGGCCCTTTCACCCTCTACCTGAAAAACTTCATCTACCATTTCGAGATTAAGTACCTCAGGAATAAAACCTGCCCCAATGCCCTGAATAGGGTGTGATCCCGGCTTTCCTCCAGATAATACCGGCGAGGCAGCTGGTTCCACTGCCACAGCTTGCAAGGAAGCTTTTTTCTCCTTAAGATAGGCACTGATTCCAGTAATGGTGCCGCCGGTTCCTATACCGGCAACAAATATATCCACATTCCCACCCGTATCCTCCCAGATTTCCGGGCCAGTAGATTCCCTGTGGGCCCTGGGGTTGGCTAGGTTGGCAAACTGCTGCAGAATCTTGGCATTACTCATTGTTGCCACCAATTCCTCAGCCTTGGCGATAGCACCCTTCATACCATCAGCCCCAGGGGTCAGGACGATTTCTGCCCCGTAGGCCTTTAATAAACTGCGCCTTTCCTGACTCATGGTTTCCGGCATGGTAAGAATTAATTTCATGCCCATGGAAGCACAAGTCAGGGCTAAACCTACCCCCGTATTACCACTGGTGGGCTCAATTAAAATTGTATCCTTGTTGATGGCACCGCTCTGTAAGGCATCGGAAATCATAGCATAAGCAATTCTGTCTTTCACACTACCGCCCGGATTAAAGAATTCCACCTTGGCCAGTACTTCAGCATCTATTTCCCTCGTAATGTTATTTAGCCTGACAAGTGGTGTATAACCAATGGTCTCTAAAATACTGTTGTACACCGGCATCTTAAACCCTCCATAACAAAATTTATGTACCCTTAGGTTAGTATTGCATATTAACCAAGTAATAATCCAGCATGATCTATGAATTTTAATTCGTTATCTGTTAGATTATATCCATATTTTATCACTAACAATTAGTTTGAAAATCCCTAATTGAACCCCCACTCTATATAAATAGAAAAGCCGACCCAAACGCATGTCCGGTCGGCTTTAATTGTATTTTATATAGCAATATTGTCAATATTTCACTTGAATTAACTGTAATCTCTTCAATATTTTGGTGTTCATCTATTTAAGATTGTTTGCTTCAAATTCTCTCATTAATTCAACCAACTTCTCAACACCTTCAATCGGCATTGCATTATAAATAGATGCACGCATGCCTCCAACCGTTCTATGACCTTTTAGGTTCACAAAACCTGCAGCTGTGGCTTCCTTAACAAATTTGGCATCCAGATCTGCATCACCAGTTACAAAGGGAACATTCATAAGGGAGCGGTCTTCTTTGACAACCGTACCCTTGAATAACCGACTCTGATCCAGGAAATCGTAAATAATCTTTGCTTTCTTCTCGTTGTATTCCTTCATTGCTGTTAGACCACCGGATTTTTTCAGCCACTTGAAAACCTTACCGCAAATATAAATTCCATATGCAGGCGGCGTATTATATAAGGACTTTGCATCGGCATGGGTCTTATACCGCAACATGGTTGGCGTACCCGGAAGCACATCCTCTGTGATTAGATCTTCTCTGATAATTACAATTACTACACCTGCGGGCCCTACATTTTTCTGAACCCCTGCATAAAGAACACCATATTGGGTTACATCTACCGGCTCTGATAAGATACATGAGGAAGCATCGGATACCAATATTTTGCCCTTTGTATTGGGTATCTTTTTAAATTTAGTTCCGTAAATGGTGTTGTTCTCACATATATAAACATAGTCAGCATTCTCTGAAATCGGGAGGTCAGAGCAATCAGGGATATAGGAAAAAGTTTTATCCTCACTGGATGCAATTTTATTAACCTTCCCAAATTTCTGGGCTTCTTGGTAAGCCTTTTTGGCCCATTGCCCGGTAACGATATAATCTGCAACACCGTTTTTCATCAGATTCATAGGAATCATCGAAAATTGAAGGCTCGCACCACCCTGAAGAAACAACACTCTGTAGTTGTCGGGAATATTCATTAAATCTCTTAAATCTTGCTCTGCAGTAGTAATAATTTCCTCAAAGGGCTTTGAGCGATGGCTCATTTCCATAACAGACATTCCTGTACCGTTATAATCCAGCATTTCATTGGCAGCTTCTTTTAAAACTTCTTCCGGCAATACGGCTGGGCCTGCTGAAAAATTATACACTCGTGACATCTTCGGTTCCCCCTAGTTATAAGTATTATTTTTAATCCTTCATCATTGCTAGCTCTGAATTTTTTGTGGTAATTCATCCTTTTTCTCTTAAAGAGTAACACAGCAATTCTAAAGCGGTTATTCTAGATTATATTGGAATAAGTTAGTAAATTCAATGTAATTTCTACAATATTTTTATGCTACTCGTTGTGTTTTTTGTTGGGTGTTAAAAAATGTGTCCATTTGAAGCTATGGGCACCGGAATTAAATGGAGCAACCGCTTTTTCCAGTAGCATTGGTTTAACCGGAAAGGAAAGCACGATATCATCCCAGGAGTAGTATGCCGCTGCTGAGTGATTTGCATTACCATTGACTAAAGTTACTACGTAATTGATGTATATGCAACAAAGGCAGTGAGTTTCGCCCTTGTTTCTATGTCACTCGATTCAGATTGTACAGATATTCCCCTGACGCTATAAACTCGAAGCAAACCGTAAGCACCATCCCCTCGGTTTACCCAGAACTTTGCCAGTGCCAGTGAACTTAGCTATAAAAATATCCGTCCTGGTTATAATAAATCCAACTATTTAAAATGGATACTTTTCTATGCCGGAAGGGGACAATAACTTGAAACGAAAATGGGCCTTTTTTCTAACTTTAATCACTGGTTTGGGCTTATTACTATTATCAGGATGTGCTGCTGATGAGGAGATTATTGAAAATGCCTCCTATATCGGTTCGGATGCCTGTATCAGTTGCCACCAAAATATTGCCGATCACTATGGCATGACAACCCACGCCAAAATTTTTACAGGCATCGATAAATATCCCGTAAACTGGAATCAAAACGTCACTATCTGGGCTAGTGCCGAGGGGGAAGATCCCCAAAGTACAGAATTGAATTTGAAAAACTCCCTAGGGGTAATGCTGGATCACTATGTGGTCAGTAAGATAGATGGAATTCCAGGTTTTCACAGAATAGCTGCTTTAGAGAAAACCGATACTGGTTATGAGCTGCAACCCCTAGATATAAAAGATGGGAATGACAAGGAGTGGGTGGCCAAAAGTTATTCTAATTGTGTAGGTTGCCATAGTCCTGGATTAAGCGTTACAGGAGTAGGAGCAAAAAACCTTGAATCCGGGCTAAGTTGTGAGACCTGCCACGGGCCCGGAGCTGTCCATGCCCAAACAAAAAAACCAGAAACTATTATTGCGAATCAGAATGCCTGTATTACGTGTCATACTCTTGGAGAGCCAGCGCAAGCTGAAGATGGGGATTTTTTGATTGCTGATACCCATTACGGGGTTCGGAATTGGTTTGTTTCTGACCATTACACCAGCGGTTATTTAGCTTGTTTAAGTTGTCATACTCCCCACAGCACGAATAAACAGGGGAACATGCTAAAACAAGACTCCTTTAAAGACAACTGTGCTACCTGTCATGGACGGATGAAATTTAATCAAGATGAAATTATGTGGAAAAACCCTACCGATCTTCGCGGTCATTTCACCCGGGATCATAGTTTTGGTAAACTCCTATATGAAGATTTAGGGGATAAGCCAGAAACTAAGGAAATTGAAATAACGAACCCCGAAGCGATTAAAACAATCAAAAACTCATCCAAAGGGGGTGAGTAAAATGATTACCCTAAACAATCTTTATATCCAATATATTGGGTTGTTAATATTAATAGCAATCGTCGGAACGCTTATGATAACGGTGGCTCATTATATTGCAATTGGCCCTAATGCAAAAGGTTTAGGTAAATTAAAGCCGGAAATACAGAGACTTAATTTTCTGGAAATATCGTCCCATTTTATAAGAATGGCTAGCACGATCATTTTAGCCATTACGGGTATAGCCTTTGCTGTTTACAACACCCTCGGTCTAAGTTATCAATTTATTTTACATATCCACCTTTTCTTTGCTGTACTCTTTGCCCTTTCTTCATTCGTATCCATCCTAATCTGGATTAGAGATAATACCTTTAAAAAATATGATTGGGAATGGTTTAAGGTAATGGGGGGATATCTAACCAAAAAAGAAATCCATCCTCCCGCCGGCAAATTTAACGCAGGACAAAAGCTTTTTTACTGGCTTACCACTTTTTTAAGCATTTTTATCATATTTTCCGGCTATTTATTAACTTACCCTGCTCAATTCTCTGTCTACATGGTATTATGGGCATCCATTATTCATGGTGTTTCAGCGGTTATGCTAATAGCGGTGGTTATAGGTCATGCTTATTTAGGTAGCTTTGCTAACCCTGGAACAATTGGGTCTATCGCCCATGGTATGGTAGCCAAAGAATGGATTAAACTTCATCATCCTAAATGGGGCGATTGATGCGTGTGAGAATGTTATAAATTTTGCAGCTAATGCCTAGATCACTAAAAGGATTTAGGATGTTGATAACCATCTCTTTATCATCCGTTATCTTAATCCAATTCGCTGACCGTCGGTGTTCATACCGACGGTTTTTCTTTTTAGACATGATACCCTCAAGTCCATTTTTGGTTACCGCTTCCCAGAGCAGCAATCCCTTACCGCCTACTCTATTTTGGTATACGTTCCCTGCTCTTTATCTTTTTAAATAAAACGTCTATTATAACAATAAAAATTAAACTATAAACAATAATATTTTATTGTAAAACAATAAATACCGTGTTAATATTAAACTACTAAAAATGAGCGAGGTGCTTTTATGAAACCTGAAACACTCTTTTTAAAGATTGCTGTTATTCTTATGGGCCTTCCAGTCCTTGTCTTGTGCCTATTGGGGTTGTTTTGGTTAGCTAAAGATACCGTAAATCCAGATTATGCCCCTATGCTATATCCCATTGTAATCGGTATGTATAGTGCGTCGATTCCTTTTTACTTTGCTTTGTATCAAGCGATTAAGCTATTAAGCCATATTGACAAAAACAAAGCATTCTCGGAATTATCGGTTCAGAATCTAAAGAATATAAAATACTGTGCAATCGCAATCAGTACCTTGTACGTGCTAATCATGCCATTTGTCTATCTCTTCGCCGAGCAGGACGATGCTCCGGGTCTCCTTATAATCGGAATGGTCATTATCTTTGCTTCAATGGTGATAGCAGTCTTTGCTGCTGTTCTTCAAAAGCTATTAAAATATGCCATCGACATAAAATCAGAAAATGATTTAACGGTTTGAGGTGAATAACATGGCCATTATAATCAATATTGATGTGATGCTAGCTAAAAGAAAAATGAGCGTAACTGAACTTTCGGAGAAGGTTGGAATAACCATGGCTAACCTATCCATCTTAAAAAATGGAAAGGCAAAGGCGATTCGATTATCAACTCTAGAGGCAATTTGTAAGGCTTTAGAATGTCAGCCTGGAGATATTTTAGAATACAAAAGTGACGATGACCGTCAAATATAATAACGTATGGTTAATAAACAAGGATTAGGGAGGTATAACCGTGGACATTAGCAATTTGATTATAGAAAATATTGCTAACCCCCATGAGCTGGAGAGAATATATAGAAAAGAACCCGAGGCTTTTAAAAAGTCTATCTCATACACCTGGAAAAAGAACCCTAATTCGCAGGTTCTTGCGGTTTGGTATGAAAGATTGTATTTCAAGGAGACAGTAAATCCAGAAAAACCTTCCTTGTTTCGGAAGGATTTCTTATCCATGGGCATTTTAGCAATTCTGGCCGGGATAAGTACCCGGGTAATTTTGCATTTTGTCGAACAGCAAGCAATAGCCCCTATTAACCTTATTTTTGGTATCGTTCCCTTTATTGCTGCCTATTTTGTATATAATAATACGCCTAACAAAAAGGTTCTTTACACCCTTGCATCGTTATTCCTAATCTCTGGCTTTTATTTTAATATGCTGCCATTGGAGCAAAAAGACAGTATTATCCTGGCTTATTTACACCTTCCTATTTTCTTATGGGTACTATTAGGTTTAGCATTTACAGGAAATGAATATGGCCTAGGCAGTGCAAGATTAGCCTACCTTAAATTTAATGGGGAATTTTGCATACTCTATGCCAGCATGGCAATCAGCGGCATGCTACTAACAGCATTAACCATGCAGTTGTTTAGAATGATCGGCATGAATATATCTGAATTCTATTTTGAAAATGTCGTTTTATTTGGAGCCGCCGCCCTCGCTATTGTGTCGACACACCTGGTATCAAGGAACCTTAAACTTGCTAAAAATATTGCACCATATATAGCCAAAATCTTTAGTCCTCTTGTACTGGTTACTTTGTTGGTCTATCTTATAACGGTTATTTGGGTTGGTAAAAATCCATTCTCGGACCGCAATTTCCTTATCGTCTTCAACGGAATACTCCTAAGTGTATTGGCCATCACCATATTCTCCATTACCGAAAGCAGCACAGACGAGAAAAAGAACATTTCTAGTTATATAAATTTTGCCCTAATCGTTCTTGCGCTTGTCATTGACAGTGTGGCGTTATCAGCCATCGTGTTCAGGCTTTCTTCTTTTGGCATTACACCCAACCGACTCGCTGTGTTAGGAGTAAACATCCTTATCTGGACCAATCTAATTTGGATTATGCTCTCCTATATGCGTTTTCTACAAAACAAAACAGGACCTTTAACCATCCAAAATGCCGTTACCACATATTTGCCTATCTATGGACTCTGGGCAGCTTTCGTTACCTTTACTTTTCCTTTAATTTTTTCTTAGAAAAGTTAAGACAGGCACTGGTTTGGGCCAGAAGAATATGTTACTGGAATTCTATTTAATTAAATGACCACATCAGCATAAGCTGATGTGGTCATTATTGTGACCAATGTGGTCAAAATGTGATCATAGAGCAATCTAAGAATTCTTCAACCCTTGATTTTACCGGGTTTCAGGCATTTATTATATCATGCCGCCCATCACATACGAGCTGTAACAATTATTATGTGAGTGCGTTAAAAGTGCTGAAACAAAAGGATTTGTTAATTTATTACTGTAACATCTACGATGATTTTTAATATGTATTTCATAGCCTGCGTGAGCATTTTGTGAGCATTTAAAATTCGGATTATCATTGCTAATTAAGGGCTTAAGCTATTCTATTTATGTTTTCTTTTTAAACATCTGCCGTTCCTTTTCCCGCATCTCTGCCAACACATCAGCCACCGGCCTTCCGTATATCCTAGAGTGCCTTTTGGTTAAGAAAGAATTATCCTGACTCTCATATCTATTCCCCACCAGATCGGGAGCGTTAACTAAAAACGGTTCCCGGTACTCTCCTTTTCCATCTAACCAGCTAGCAATATACTGAAACCTTGCGGTTCCTTGCATGGCCGTCTCAGGCGTAAAGGTTGGGTAAAGGTAGTTCTCCGTTCTCCAGTCGTTGATACACGGCATCGTTTGTATTCTTGAATATATGCCAGTTAAGCGAACTACTTAAAAGAATCTCCACAAAAGCACTCGGTAACCGCTTGAAGTTGAGGAACAGAAACAGTGGTGCTACCAGATACTTAGGCCCCTCTGCCAGTAGACGCTTGCAAAAGTGTATTAGCCCGGGCGACAAGAATTGGTGGGGCTCATTAAGCACCAACCACGTAGGAGCTCCTACTCCGCCCATAGAAAGTTTAGTTAACAAGAAGAATACTCCTGGGTCTATTATATCTTTTTAATCCACTTAACCATACCAAAATACAAATTGCTGATATAATAGTAACATCATACAATACTACAAATATTTCTAAGTACGTATTTTTAATCTCTATCATAGTTCATTCTCCTCGTAAATAATATTAAATTTCTAATATGGTTTAATCCTTCAGCACTATCTTTTTATTCGGTCATTATTGAATGAAAGTGAAGGCGAATAATTTAAACTTCTCTTACATCTCTACACCCTTGCATGTCAAGGAAACAATTAGAAACCGCCATCACTGGCGGCTTTCTCTTACAAAGATGACACCCTTCTATCTATAGTTTGCTTTCGTACGACAAGTTGAATCATTATGCACTACCACGCTAAAGTTGACAAATAAAAAATCCGTGATACAATTAACAAGTTGCCGCGGGATAGAGCAGTTGGTAGCTCGTCGGGCTCATAATCCGAAGGTCGTAGGTTCAAGTCCTGCTCCCGCAACCAAGAAAATTAACCCTGCCGAATGGTGGGGTTTTTGTATTTATCCTGGCATAAGAAAAGAGCCCGGAGGCTCTATTTTACAATGTAACTATAGATAATATTCCTCTTATAATACCTTACCTCTCCTACAAATAACTCTCCTGGCTTTTTTAGATTAGGTAATCTAGAGTCTAAGTTGCAATTAATCTCTTCTATTTCTGCTACTTTAAAGTAATTTGCGTGATCTCCAGTTAAAATACCTGAGCAAATTTGTCCATCAATAGTCTTTATAACTATACGGCTCCCTATCATTTAAAGCACCTCCCCTCCCGCAAATTTCGGCAAAAGGAGAACAATTTCCTGCAAAACAAAAACTGCCATCACCTGGCGGTTCACACTACTACTTATGCCATTATAGGGCCTTTTTAACTACCAAATGTTGCATATTTGTCGCATGTTTCATTTGCTAACCCTAACTCTATTGCAATGGCAAGTAATATCCCATTTATCCAACGATATAATGTCGCCCTATCGCAGCCAATTTCTAGTGCTATACCAGCATCAGTTAGTCTTCTTGGACGTTGCCAGTACTTTAGTACTACCAGTTTAACCTTTTCTTCAGGTAACTCTCCAATAACTATATTAATAGCTTTTATTACCTGCTCCATTCTTTTTATTCGCTTGTTAGTAAGAATGGCAATTGCTTTGGCTTCAGCTGGTCTCCCAATACGATGGGTAAATGCACTTGTATTACCACCAACATCATCAACCATCGTAGGTGCTCCTTCTGCAATATCCTCTTTAAGCTCTATTAATTCCATTTTCGTCTGAGGATAATCCCTAAGTTCTGCCTTTATATATGCTTTAATCTCCTTTTTTAGTGCCATCTTCCCCCACCCCCACGATTATGATATACTGAAATTACTAGATCTCAGCTCTGCCCATGCGGGTGGGGCTTTTGCTTATTCCGGTTGAGTTCCTATAAGTTTTACCTTATGTGGTTCATCACAATATCTGTATTTTACTTCAGACCTCTTCGGATGTAGAATTTAACCATAGCAAGAAACAAATGACTCAAACCGAAAAGAGGTGCAACAAAATGCGTAAACTAATCGAAGAACTTCTCTTCATTGCAGATGTTGCTTTTGAATATGCATGCAATAAGCGCAAATAGACTTACTACTAAACTCCTTCCTGATTTAGGGAAGGAGTTTTTTGTTGTAACATCATAGATGGAATGTTCACTAATGTTATTAAAATGTTACAGGGATTAAAGATTTTGTATTGAATGAGACAAGAATAACAGTTTTGATATCTTATGTTTTTGAGGTGTATTAATGAAACGAACAATAATTATTTTATTACTGCTTTTTACCTTGACTGGTTGCAAGGAAAATGTCAAATCTAATGAAATGTACTTCTTAACAAGTGCCAAAGAAATTACTTTTGAAAAGTATAGTACCGTCATGGGCTTACCAGAGAATCAAATTCTAATAACAAATGACCCTACCGAAATTAGTAAAATTATTAATTCTATCCTAAGTGAAAAAGACTGCGATGAAGATTATATCTTTGCAAGGATTCAAAAGCATCCTGGATTACCGGAATATATTAAGAAGATAGAATACAGGATGGAAAGGTTGTTAAAGCTGGCTGGTTTAGACGAGAGCCTTACCCCCCACTCCTTGCGTCACACTCATACCTCATTATTGTCAGAAGCTGGTGTGGGCCTGCCTGAGATCATGGAGAGGTTAGGGCATGAGGATGACGATACCACCAAGAAAGTATATCTGCACGTTACAAAAACAATGAGAAAAGAGGCTGCCCAAAAGTTCAGTAAACTAATGAGCAACCTCTAATCTGTAACATCTTTTCATAGCCTGCGTGAGCATTTTGTGAGCACTACGGGCTACTTATATCGTTGGCACCAGTAATTACACGGGTTTTAAGGCCGTTTTACATCATGCCGCCCATTCCACCCATGCCGCCCATACCGGCCATTGGGTTGCCGCCGTCTTTTTCGGGCTTATCGGCGACTAGTGTCTCGGTGGTCAGAACCATGGCTGCGATGGAAGCAGCGTTCTGTAAAGCGGAACGAGTCACTTTGGCAGGGTCGATAATACCGGCAGCGATCATATCAACATATTCTTCGGACATGGCATTGAAACCTTTGCCAGTGGTACGAGCTTTTTCTACTACTACAGAGCCTTCAAAGCCTGCGTTGTTGGCGATTTGACGTAGGGGCTCTTCCAGGGCACGCTTGACTAGATCTACACCAGTTTTAGCGTCACCTTCCAGTTGAATGCTGTCTAGGGAAGAGATGATATTTACAAAGGCAGCACCACCGCCGGGTACGATACCTTCTTCAACAGCTGCACGAGTAGCGTTTAGAGCATCGTCGATGCGCAGCTTTTTCTCTTTCATTTCAACTTCAGTGGCTGCACCAACTTGGATAACAGCTACACCGCCAGCCAGCTTGGCCAGACGCTCTTGTAGTTTTTCGCGGTCAAATTCGGAAGTGGTATCTTCGATTTGCTTCTTAATTTGAGCGATACGTCCCTCAATACTAGCTTGCTCTCCGGCACCGCCAACAATGATGGTTTCTTCTTTCTTAACCCGAACTTGACGAGCAGTACCAAGCATTTCTAGGTCAGCCTTGTCTAACTTGAGACCGATATCTTCGGTAATTACGGTACCACCGGTCAGAATAGCAAGGTCTTCTAACATAGCCTTACGACGGTCACCGAAACCAGGAGCCTTAACGGCTACTACATTAAGAGTGCCGCGAAGTTTGTTCAGCACCAGGGTAGCCAGTGCTTCACCTTCCAGGTCTTCACAAATCAGCAGTACGGGCTTGTTGCCGGTTTGTACAACTTTTTCCAAAACGGGCAGCAGTTCTTGTACGGAAGAAACTTTCTTATCGGTGATTAAGATGTAGGGATCGGTGAGAGCCGCTTCCATCTTATCCGTATCCGTGATCATGTAAGGAGAAATATAACCACGGTCGAAGTTCATACCTTCAACAACCTCTAAATTGGTCCCAATACTCTGGGATTCCTCAACGGTAATAACGCCGTCTTTACCCACTTTTTCCATGGCTTCGGCAATCAGGTTACCGATGGACTCATCGTTAGCAGAAACGGTAGCAACCTGGGCAATCGCTTCTTTGCTCTCAATGGGCTTGGCCATTTCTTTAATTTCTTCAACGGCCTTTTCTACTGCCTTTTCAATACCACGCTTGATAATCATGGGGTTAGCACCGGCGGCTACGTTCTTGAGACCTTCACGTACCAAAGCTTGGGCCAAAACAGTAGCAGTGGTGGTGCCGTCGCCGGCAACATCGTTAGTCTTGGTGGCTACTTCTTTAACCAGCTGCGCACCCATGTTTTCAAAGTGGTCTTCCAGCTCAATTTCACGGGCGATGGTTACACCATCATTGGTAATGGTGGGAGCACCAAATTTTTTCTCAATGACTACGTTACGACCCTTGGGTCCAAGGGTTACTTTAACAGTTTCGGCCAGAGCATTAACGCCTCTTTCCAGTGCCCTGCGAGCTTCTTCGCGGAAAATAATTTCTTTAGCCAAGGTTTTGACCTCCTTAGAATCTTAAATACTGGGTAAGTACAAAAACAGAAAATAAATTATTCAATAACAGCCAGAATGTCCATTTCACGCAGGATTAAATATTCTTCTTCGTTTAGTTTAATTTCGTTGCCAGCATACTTGGAGAAAAATACTTTGTCCCCTGCTTTTAAATCAAGGGCAGCACGCTGACCATTTTCCAACAGACGACCGGGGCCTACAGCCACGATTTCACCCTGCTGGGGTTTCTCCTTTGCAGTATCAGGCAGTACAATACCGCTTTTAGTTTTTTCTTCCTGGGGCAGTGCCTTAACGACTACCCTGTCACCTAATGGTTTAATCACAAAAAACCCCTCCTTTGAAATATTTAAGGTTTTTAGAATATACGGGTAAGATTTTTGTTAGCACTCATCTGTGTTGAGTGCTAACACCTAATAAATATAATATAGAACAAGAAATTTAAAATCAAATACCCCGTAAAACAAATACAACCAATTATGTTGCTTATAATCCATAATACGGGTATTTATCTTTTAATTTCTCCTTCTACATTACATTTACATTGGCTTTTATCTATTATTTCCCTCACTAGGTATTTTTGCCCTATTCCTGGTTATTTTATGCAATGTTTTTAACAAATTTTAGATTATTTTAAAAATGTCCGCATTCCCCACCACGGCCTGTCAAGATCTCCAGGCCATGGGGCAATACCGGTAAAATAACCTCCAGGCATTCCCTTACTCCTTTTACGCTGCCAGGTAAGTTAATAATTAGGGTTTTACCTCTGGTGCCACTGACTGCTCTGGATAACATAGCCTTGGGGGTTTTTTTCAGGCTTTCAGCCCGAATGGCTTCTGCCAATCCTGGCACCTGCCGAGCGATAACGGCAAGGGTAGCCTCCGGCGTATTGTCTCTGGGTCCCAACCCGGTTCCACCCGTGGTGAGAATCAAGTCCATACCCGCCTGATCAGCAAATTCGACGAGCGTATTTTTTATAACCTCCGGATCATCCGGTACAATGCAATATTGTTCCACATTCCCTAAACCCTTGACCATTTCTCTTATTGTGGCACCGCTAATATCTTCCCTTTGCCCCTGGGACCCTTTATCACTCATGGTGATAATTCCTATTTTGTACATTTGCTCCCACCTCACGTTTTGATCTAATCTTCACATATTGGCTGCGTTGGGGTACAATAAAAGTAACTGAATTTTGCTTTATTATGCTTTTACCTTCTAGGGGGTTATCAAATGGTCAAGCAATCAAATAAAACAACTTCTCAAATTATACGTATTAAAGGCGACAAAATAATAACCACCGAAGACTTTCTTGTGCGGGAAGTACCCATAACACTGTTTCTAAATGATAAAGAGTTTGTTACAATGGTTTGTTCTCCTCAGGCAGTGGAAGAATTGGCCATCGGGTTTCTTTGCTCGGAAGGCCTTTTACAATCACTGGATGAAATTAAAAACATTTGGTATGACGAAGAAAACGGCATTGTTTACCTGGATGCGCCAGGTATCGAGGCCGAGTCTAAGTTTCTTAAACGAAACATAACCAGTTGCTGTGGCCGGGGACGACCCGTCTTTTACTTCGTCAACGATGCAAAAAGCATGAACAAGGTAACCACCGATCTAATGATAACACCCGGCATGGTCTGGGATCTCTCTGACCGTCTAGAGGAAATGTCTACCCTTTTTCAGGAAACAGGTGGTGTTCATAATGCCGCCTTATGTACCCCCACCGAGGTTGTTTATTTCTATGAAGATGTAGGACGTCATAACGCTGTGGATAAAATATTTGGTCGTTCCTTTTTAGACAAAATTCCTTTGGAGGATAAGATCCTGGTCTTCAGCGGTAGAATTTCTTCGGAAATCGTTATCAAAATTGGCAAAATGGGATTGCCTGTAATTATCTCCCGCTCTGCCCCGACAGATCTAGGTTTAGAAATGGCCAAGCAGTTAGGCATCACCGTGATAGGCTTTGCCAAGGGAGAAAAAATGAATGTCTATACCTATCCCGAGCGGATTTTGGGATAGCTTTGGAGTATTACTTATGGATCGGCCATGGGCCAATGGGCGTGTGCCATGGCTCACGGCCCATTCCCAAAGCACTCATCAAAAGTCTCCTGACAAACCCTTTCCACCTTTTCCCGAAACTCACCAAAGCACTTAACTAATTTGTTGCCTTCAGGTGTCAGTGTAGCACCGCCGCCGAGATCCCCGCCAACTTGGGTTTCTACTAGCAAAACCCCCCAGCTTTTTTCTGCCCTTTTGATTTTTCCCCAGGCAGCCCGGTAAGACATACCCATTCTTTTAGCTGCCTGGGCTATGGACCCATAATCGTGCACATTCAAAAGAAGATAATAGAGCCCATCGCCAAAATTGGTCTCCCCCTTTTCCAGCCACACTTTACAGCCTGGTCGAAAAGGTTCTGCCGGAGGCCGCTTCAGGTTGTCCGGGTCATTCTTCTTCATACTTCCTCCTAGATCCCCTGACGATACATAACCCCACCGCAATCCCGCAGGTCATAGCCACCCAAGGCTGCCACCTGGTGTCTGAACTCTGGGGTTGCAATCACTTCCAACAATCGTTTGATATAAGGGGTATCCCAATATTCACCTGGAATACAAAGGTCATAACGTTCTTCCACCACTGGCACAAAATCTAAATCCAATGCCTTAGCCGCCGCCAGGATACCCAATGAGGCATCGGCGGCACCACTGGCCACTGCCGCTGCCACTGCCATATGGGTATACTCTTCGCGGTTGTAGCCATAAATGCTATCTGGATCAATATTAAGTTGCTTTAGACGGTAGTCCAACAAGATCCTGGTACCGGCTCCCCGCTGTCGGTTAATAAAGCGAATCCCTTCCCGGGCCAGATCTTCTAAACCTTGAATCTCAAAGGGATTGCCCTTAGCCACCATCAGGCCCTGCTGACGGTAGACTAAATTCACCAGAACGACCGGACGATCCCCCAACAATCTTTGAATATAGCTCACATTGTAATCACCCGTCTCTTCATCCAATAGATGGGTTCCAGCACAGTGACATTCGCCCCGCTTCAAGGCCGAAAGACCTCCCAAACTGCCTACATTGGCACTGGAAAGGCTGGCTTCGGGAAACCTGCGGCGCAGATGATTGGCTAAAATATCCAGGGACATATCATGACTTCCGATGACCACCGTGGTCTGTCTTACTTCTTCCAGTGGCCGCATCAGTTCTACCTTAACGGATTCCCCCGCTCGGTAACCCTCCGAAAGCCTGGGAACTCTTAGCATGCCATCGGCCCGAACCAGGGACATGATGACCCCCGCGCCCCTAGAGATGGGAGTGGCGATTAACTTCTCACCTACCTGACCCATCTTTACCCGGATGAATTCCTCTACCCCCATGGGAGATGGCATCTTGCGTGAAACAATGGCCTCGGCGGTGACCGGATTGGGCGGGATCGAGCCTAACATTTTATAAATAATGGGACGAACAAATAACTCCATGGCCAGATAGGCTGAAACCGGATAGCCGGGTACACCAATTACGGGCTTGCCATGGATTTCACCCAATATAACGGGTTTCCCCGGCTTTATGGCCGCACCATGGGTTAGCAGTGTGCCCAGCTCCCGCACCAGCTCCGCGGTATAGTCCTCCCGTCCCGCGGAAGACCCCGCATTAATAACAACAACATCTGCCTTTGCCACTGCTGTAAGAATCGATTGCTTTAATTCGCCCCAGTCATCAACAGTAATCGGCCAACGCAGGGGTTCACCGCCCCAGGTTTCAACTAGGGCACCAAAAACCCTGGTGTTATACTCTACTATATCACCGGGCTTGAGAGCCCCCCCGGGTTGAACCAATTCTGTACCAGTGGGCAATAAAGCCACCTTGGGTTTGGGATGAACTTTAATTTTACCGATGCCCCCAGCCAAAATTCCCCCAATATCCATTGGTCGAATTTTATGATTCGCTGGCAGAATCATCTCGGTGGCCACCACATCTTCCCCAATGGCCCTCACATGTTGCCAGGGTGCCGCTGCGGAGGTTATTTCAAAGACATCCTCTGCCACAAAGTGAACATCTTCAATCATAATCACTGCATCACAACCAGCAGGGATCGGATCGCCCGTATCCACCACCTGAGCTTTCTCACCCAATTGAATCGTCTTAGGTGCAGCATCGGAGGCCCCAAAGGTAATGGCGGAATCCACCGCAATACCATCCATGGCCGAAGCATTGTAATGGGGTGAAGAATGAAAGGCAAAGATAGGTTCTGCGGTAACTCGCCCCAAAGCTTTCTCGGTAACAATCTCCTCTGGTGCAAGGGGAGCCAAAGTGCCTTTTTCCCTGAGGTGCTGGAACAAACCCTCTAATGCTTCTTCCCACGGGCGATCATCCAGATATACATCACGTTTATTTCTCATGGCTTAATCTCCTGTTCTTTTTATCTAAAAAAGCCATACATCTAGTAATTCCCCAGCTTCTACCCCTTCTTTACCCAGGGGAATGTGGGCCACGCCGTCAGCTTTCACCATGGTACTGATCAGTCCTGACTTACCCAACACAGGATCAGCCACGACGGTGCCATCATCCAATCGGCGCAGAGCAACCCTTACAAAATCCTCTCGTCCGGTGGCGGAGTGTATATTTCGAGTAATGGCTGCCCGTAAGGGATAACTTCTATCGGTCACCCTGTGCAGGGTTCCCTTAATGATCGGTCTTGCTAATAGGTCAAAAACAACCATGGCTGAGACTGGATGACCTGGTAAACCAAAGACAACCTTCCCCTCCACCACAGCCCCAATCGAAGGCTTGCCCGGTCTTATAGCAATACCATGGAATAATAGCCCCGGATTGCCCAAGGTTTCGATAACCTTAGCCGTAACATCCCGGGCACCCACCGAACTGCCACCGGAAATCAGCACCATCTCATTTTCCTCGAGAGCGGTTAACATAGCCTGTTGCAAAGCAGCAAAATTATCTTCAATAATTCCGTATAGAGTGGGGCTCCCCCCAGCCTCTAAAACCTGCCCATAAAGGGCATATGAATTGATATCTCTCACCTTGCCGGGGCTAGTGGGTTTTTCCGGGTCAATTAGCTCGTTTCCAGTGGATAGAATACCAACCTGCACAGGTTTTGTCACCGCTACCTCTGTAACACCTACCGCCGACAATAGGCCCAGATCCTGGGGGCGCAGTCGGTGACCTGCCCTTAATACAACACTACCCTTGGTAACATCCTCCCCCCGCCGCACCAGATTGTCTCCGGGTGCCACTGGTTTGGTCACACCAATGGTTCTTTCATCTAACTCCTCTGTATATTCCACCATGACCACTGCGTCAGCACCGGGGGGCAGCATGCCACCTGTGGGAATAGCCCAGGCTTGTCCCGATCCGATGGGACCCAGGGCCTCTTGCCCCATCAATACCTCTCCGGTCACATCCACATAGGATGGTAAACTTTCAGAAGCCCCAAAGGTGTCTCTGGCCCGCAGGGCATAACCATCCATCGTAGAGCGATCAAACCCCGGGACATCCTCTTGGGCAATAATATCTCGGGTTAATATTCTATTTAATCCCTGTAGAAGTGGTACCGTTTCTTCACTCTGCCAGGCAGGCAAATGGGAAGCTAAGGCACCTCTGGCCTGCTGCACGGTGAGTACATTAAATAATTCCGCCAAAATGATTCCTCCAAAGTCTATCTTGAAAAATGGCCATGGGCCATGGGCTTTAAACCATCATCTATGTCATCCTCTGATGGTGTTGTCAGGATGCATGGGAATTTCCCTAGATTTAGTTTAAAAACAACCCAATTCGCAAGCCTTTATTTTTATTTTTAACTCATCACAAATATCCCCCACAACCTTTGGGGGTACATCATTATCACTGGCAATCTTTCTAGCAGCAGTACAGGAGAGTTTACCTTCCTTTGCTGTTGCTTTAATACTTTGTAGGATTTTTTCTTTTTGTTCATCCATTGTGAAATCTCCCCTCATATTGGAATGCAGCCTATTTGTGTTATTATTACAATACAATGTCAAAATATCCTGCCGATTCCAGTAAGTGCTATGTTGTTTTTGCATAACGATGCCGTTATTTGTAAAAAGGAGAGAGAAACTTGATTATTGGACTTTCTAATACAGCCTTTGAATATAGGGGAACGATTCAGGACATTATTTGGTTATTTTACCCAGGTGCCATATTCGTTGAGTCTGAGGGAGATTTTTCGCTCCATTTAAACCTAGGCCAGGCAAAAAAACTTTGGGCAGAGGCCCAACTATTTGCGAATGGTTCAGCCCTGGCCCAGAGGGAAGAAGGACTACCCCTGGCAGCAGAGGAAACCCCCAATGAACTAAAACGACTGGCCCGTTTGGCCGTGTATAGGCTATTGTCTTCCTATAGCAAAAGAAGTCCCTCCCCCTGGGGTATTATGACTGGCATTCGACCCACCAAGGTGGTGCATCGCTTACTTGATCTTGGCTGGGACCAAGAGACAGTAAAGACTTACTTACAGGATCATTATGCCCTTCGCGCAGATAAAGCAAAACTAATCACCTCCGTAGTGGCGGTGCAGCGTCCTTTACTTTTATCAAAGGAACAAACTAAAAAATTGCTTGGTATCTACATCGGCATTCCGTTCTGCCCTTCCAGATGCCTTTACTGCTCATTTCCTTCCTACTCCATTAAGCGTCACCGGGACATGGTAGACCCTTTTTTTAAGGCATTGCTTACAGAAATAAAAGTCATCGGAGAAACAATAAAATCCCAGGGGCTTCTTGTGCAAAGCATCTACCTGGGAGGTGGCACGCCAACCAGCCTAAATTATGATCAGCTTCAGCTGCTGCTGCAGGCTATCCAGCAGCATTTGAAAACCCCCGGCACCCTAGAAATAACGGTGGAAGGAGGACGTCCTGATACATTAAACGATGATGTTTTTGCCCTGCTAGCTGATGCCGGGGTAAATCGGCTGAGCATCAATCCCCAGAGCATGAACCAAAAAACCCTGGATGTAATTGGCCGTGCCCATACCGTTGAGGATATTTATCGTTCCTTCGAATCAGCTAGGAAATATCCCTTCTCTACTTTAAATATGGATTTAATTATTGGTTTGCCCGGGGAAACAGTTAAAGATGTGGCTAGGACCATAAACCGTGTGCTACAGCTTAAACCAGAAAATATAACAGTCCATGCACTGGCCCTCAAACGGGCTTCTAACCTCAAGCAGCGTTTGGCTGAATTTCCTCTGCTGCAGGCCGAGGAGGCAGTGGCCATGTGGCAGGAAACTGCCCAGGGTGCAGCAGCCCTTGGCCAACGACCCTACTATATGTATCGTCAGAAGCAAATGGTTGGTAATCTGGAAAACATCGGCTATGCTCTGCCTGGCCACGAATGTATTTATAACATTCA
This sequence comes from Desulfotomaculum sp. 1211_IL3151, assembly GCF_036763075.1. Classification (NCBI taxonomy): domain Bacteria; kingdom Bacillati; phylum Bacillota; class Clostridia; order Eubacteriales; family Desulfotomaculaceae; genus Desulfotomaculum; species Desulfotomaculum sp. 1211_IL3151. The sequence goes on from NZ_JBAIYV010000006.1 coordinate 38,744, forward strand.
AATGATTGAGGAACGACAAACCATTATTGGTCTGGGAGTTGGAGCTGGCTCCAAGTGGCTAGACCCGGAAACCTTAACCTTAGTAAATGAGTATAATGCCAAGGACCCCAAGCAATATGTGGAACGGCTGGATGAATATATTGTGCGTAAACTAAAACATCTCAAGGAAATCTTCTAAGGGACAAAGCCCTAACACTCAATGATCCTCTTTTCCGTGATAATATATTGCACTGGCTGATCGTACTGTCCCATCCGGTTTGAAAAATCTTGCTTAACTTGCAATTCATAGGCCAAAGCCACGGTAACGGCACCTTTTTTAAGGCGGGGTATGAAACGGTCATAGTACCCGCCGCCGTAGCCCATGCGGTTGCCTTTATGGTCAAATACTGCCCCCGGCACAATAACGAAATCAATCTCCCATGGGTCAATGGGTCGTACCTTATCTGGTGCAGGTTCTAAAATACCATAGGAACCACGGGTAAGGTCGGAAGGGTAATTCACCAACTGAGAAGGGGTCATGGAGCGGTCTACTGTGTTGGCCACAGGAACCACGACCCTTTTCCCAACACCCAAAGCATGCTTAATTAAGCTATTCGTTTTTACCTCATTTCGAAAGTCCAAGTAAACCATGATTGTACCGGCCCCTTGGTAAAGATTCATCCCAAGCAATCTTTCTATCACCTGGCCGCTTTTTTCTATAACTTCCGCTTGAACAAGGGCACTACGTGCTTCCAATACCTGTTTTCTAATTTTATTTTTCTCCATCCTCGTAACCTCTGTTATTAAATAGTATAAAATCCTCCCCCTTTGGGGGAGGATTTTATACTAAATTTGATATACCTTATCACCTGGTACCACACGGACCCCATTCTCCTCTAGTACATGAATGGCCTCATCCACTTGCTCTACCCGGAAGACAATTAAAGCCGCACTGGAATTTTGCGTAACAAAGGCATATAGGTACTCAATATTAATCTCTGCCTTTTCAAGATACCGTAGAATTTGGCTCAAGCCGCCTGGCTGATCCGTAACCTCTACTGCTATGACATCGGTGGAACTAACGGTAAACCCGCCTTCCTTTAAAACCTGATAGGCCAATTCGGGCTTGTTGACAATCAACCGAAGAATACCAAAATCCGTGGTGTCAGCAATGGAAAGAGCCCGAATATTAATGCCATTGTTCCCCAGTACTTCGCTCACATTGGCCAGCCGACCCTTCTTATTTTCCAGGAAAATGGATATTTGCTGTACTCGCAAATGAATACCCCCTTCTTTTTAATTTTACGCTTCCCTTTTATCAATTACCCTTTGGGCCTTGCCTTCACTTCTCGGTAAACTTCTAGGCTCTACTAGTCTTATTTTAGCAGAAATACCCAACACACTTAATATGCGCTGCCGCAATCTTCTTTCCAAAACCTCCAGGCCTGCCACCTTATCCGAAAACATTTTCTGGGATAACTCTACTTGGATCTCCAGATCATCCATGCCCGCTTTGCGATCTACCACAAGAAGATAATGGGGCTCTGTTTCACCAAATTCCAGCAGCACACTCTCAATTTGAGATGGGAATACATTGACACCCCGGATAATCAGCATATCGTCGGTGCGGCCAGTTATGCGCTCCATACGCAGGTGGGTTCTGCCGCAGGCACACTTTTCTTGATGCAGGGCTGAAATATCTCTGGTTCGATAACGGATGACAGGGAAACCCTCTTTGGTCAAGGTGGTGAAGACCAACTCACCCTTTTGACCATAGGGAACGGGTTGCTCGGTCTCAGGATCAATAATTTCTGGGATAAAATGATCTTCAAAAATATGGAGTCCATTTTTACAAGGACATTCCACAGCAACTCCAGGACCTAATACTTCACTTAAACCATAGATGTCATGGGCCCTAATACCCAGTTTTTCTTCCAGTTGGGCCCTCATATTATCAGACCAAGGCTCTGCACCAAAGATACCAACCCTTAGCCGCAGGTTTTTTAGATCAATGCCTGCCGCATGAATTTCCTCTGCCAGATACATCGCATAAGAGGGTGTGCAGGTTAGAATGCTGGCACCAAAGTCTTGTAAGAGCATAATTTGACGAGACGTATTGCCGCCGGAAATGGGTACGATGGTAGCTCCTAAACGTTCAGCACCATAATGAATTCCCAGTCCACCCGTAAAAAGCCCATAGCCGTATGCATTTTGCAGCACATCTTCTTTCGTGCCACCGGCAACCGTAATGCAACGGGCCACCAAGTCAGACCAGATATCCAAATCCTTTTTGGTATAGCCTACCACGATGGGTTTTCCTGTGGTTCCAGATGAAGCATGCATCCGTACAATTTCACTGCGGGGTACCGCAAAAAGGCCAAAGGGATAGGTATCCCGTAGATCTTTTTTAGTAGTAAAGGGCAGATTTTTTAGGTCAGCCAAAGAATTTATATCCCCAGGAGAAATTCCTTTCTCTTGGAAGGCCTGACGGTAAAAAGGAACCGAAGTATAAACCCTTTCCACCAGCCTTTTCAGCCTCTTTAACTGAATGTCTGCCAGTTGATCCCGCGACATTGTTTCATGATGAACATCCCAATATAAAGCCATCTCCTATACCCCCATTTTACCAAATTTTTATAGATCTTATTAAATTAAATAAGAGAACTCTTAAAAAAATAAAAAAATCCCCGTCCCAGCAAGGGACGGAGATACATCCGCGGTACCACCCTAATTGGCCATAGGCCCTACTCACAGATACGGGAGCAATCACCCCGGTAAAGACACCAACAAAACAAAAAACCCCAATCCCAAAGGGACGGAGTTGTTTCCGTGGTACCACCCTACTTGCTAAGAGCCACTTTACCGGTACGGGATATGATCCGATACCTTTTCCCTTTTAACGGCAGGAAGCCCCGTCTGCACCTACTATTCTTTCAGCACAGAAACTCCGGAGGGAACTTCAATCAACCATACCATAAAGAAGCTTCCAGTCTCGACTTCTTTTCCCTGTAAGGCTGGGAATGATTTACTTTTCTCCATCATCGACTTTTCATATCAACTTAAACATTAAGTTACCATAATCTTAGCCCTAAGTCAATAAATTTTACTGTTCGGTTGCTGTGCTTTAATATACACAAGAAAACCCCTTATTTTATAAGTTATTAACAGACTTATCCACATTGTCCACAGGCTTTCTTCCACCGAACAGTGGATAAAGCATCTTTTGGCCGTGGTCCGTGGGACTTGAGCCCTGGGCTGTAAACCTTGGACCTTTGCCTTTGTGGATATATTTTTTCCGTCAGCTTTTTTAATGTACAGCTAGTATTTCTCCTCCCCCAGCGGCAAGCCTGGGACGGCATTTAGGGTTAATGGTGCAAAATCACCCCGGAGGTATTTATAGTAACCTGCACAGGCTATCATGGCTGCATTGTCCGTACAAAGATTGAGGGGTGGAAAAAACACCTGATAACCAGCTGAGGCAGACCTCTCCTGAAGTAATTGCCGCAGCCCTTGGTTTGCTGCCACACCACCCGCCACAACAATGGTTTTAACACCCGTTTCATTGGCTGCCTGGATGGTTTTATCCACTAGGACCTCCACCACTGCCCTTTGGAAGCTGGCAGCCAGGTCGGCTTGGTTTATCTCTTCGTTTAACATCTTGGCTCTATTTAGATAATTAAGTACAGCGGATTTTAGACCGCTAAAGCTAAAATCAAAACTCCCCTCTTCCAGATAGGCCCGGGGAAATTTGATTGCCTCAGGATTTCCGGTTTTGGCCAGTTTATCAATTAGCGGCCCCCCAGGGTAACCCAACCCCATGGAACGGGCTACTTTGTCAAAGGCCTCTCCCGCTGCATCATCACGGGTACGTCCTAGAAGTTTATATTCGCCGCGACTGGGCAAATATACTAGATCGGAATGCCCCCCAGATACCACAAGGCAAAGCAGTGGAAACTGTAACTCAGGCTGGGCTAAAAAGTTGGCCGCAATATGTCCTTCTAGGTGGTTAACACCAATTAAAGGAATATCCAGGCTATAGGACATCGCTTTGGCAGCGGCCACCCCCACCAGCAGCGCCCCCACCAACCCGGGACCATAGGTAACGGCCACCGCACTAAGCTCCGTGGGACCTATTCCCGCTTTGTCCAACGCCTCAATAATAACCGGGTGAACATTTTCCAGATGTTTTCTGGAAGCCACCTCTGGTACTACACCACCAAATTTTTTATGTATCTCAATCTGGGAAGCTATTATATTGGAACGCAGGTCGATCCCATCAACTAGTACCGCTGCGGAGGTTTCGTCACAGGACGTTTCAATACCTAGGATTGTTATGCTCATACTTTCCTCCAATGTTTTTTTATAATTAAAGGTGCGAACCCCTTTCCCTGCCGGAAAGGTCCCTCGCTAATAGCTAAGGGCTATTCAGGGCCATAATCTGGGAATTTCACAAGATCCATCCACATAATAATGGCGTCCTCGTTTGTATCCGTATAGTACTTTTTGCGGAGCCCTCTTTCCTTAAAGCCCAGTTTCTCGTATAGCTTACGGGCTATATAGTTTGAAGGCCTTACTTCTAAGGTCATACGCACGGCACCCCTCATAACTGCCTGACGCATCATTTCCAGCATTAAAACCTTACCTAGCTGATTCCCCCGGCAATTAGGCTGAACAGCAACATTTGTAATATGTGCTTCGTCAAGAACAAGCCACATACCAGCATATGCAACCACTTTTTCTTCTTTGTCTAAAGCTACCTGATAGCAAGCAAAATTATTTTGAGTAATTTCATAGGTAAAGGATTGCTGGGTCCAGGGCGTTGGAAAAGACACCTGCTCAATTTTCAGAACTCCCGGAATATGTTCAATTTTCATCTCCACCAGCCTATAATCCATAGCTTCACCTACTTCCCGCATTTTGCGGCTAACTTTACCTCCGCTTCGGATAAACGGATATAGTCGGCCTTAAGTTCCAAAGGCAATACGCCACCCCCAGCTACCATTTCCAGGTAGCCTAATTCAGCCACCGCAGCACCCCTGGGCAGTTGGCTAGCCTGTGGGCCAAATGCTGCCCGATCCCCCATTAGAGTTTGTATTTCTTCTTGATAAACTGGCACAGCATCCCCTATAAAAGTGATCTTCCCCGGCCATTTATCTAACCTTTGTACTAACTCGGAAATACGAATGGCCAGGGGCCCCGACAAATTCTCCGGTCGCCCAACTCTCCCCTTAAAGATATTGGCATAAACTTCATTTTTACGTGCATTTAGTATTGGACAAAGGATTTGATCCCTGGCAACCAAAGGCAAAGCCAAGGCTTCTAAGGTGGACACCCCAATAACCGGGATTTGCCAAATCCAAGCAAGGGTTTTAGCTGTGGTCATGCCGATTCTCAAACCTGTGAAGGAACCAGGCCCAGCGGAAACCGCCACCCCATTTATTTCCTTAGGGGTAATTCCTGCTTCCTCGATAACAGCCTTAATCATAGGCAATAAATTAACTGAGTGGGTGCGTCGGTTGTTTACCAGACGTTCCGCTAAAATTCGTCCATCCTCTACCACAGCTACCCCAGCCACTGGTGTTGCTGCCTCAATTCCTAGAACAAACAAGTTTAGTCAACTCCTCTACTAGCTGCAAATAACGACTTCCCACAGGTTCAAAACAAATGCTGCGGACTGACTCAGCATTTGAACCCCTAAATAAATTTATATTTAACCTTTCCCCAGGCAGAACCTCCTTTACCCTTTCAGCCCACTCAACCAGGCACACACCTTGTCCATAAAAATAATCTTCATAGCCCAAATCCTCCATATCCTCTGGACCACCCAAACGGTAGACATCAAAATGATAGAGAGGCAATCTTCCTTCATATTCGTTAATTAAGGTAAAGGTCGGACTTGTTACGGTATTGCTAATGCCTAGTCCCTTGGCCACTCCCTGAGAAAAGGCTGTTTTCCCTGCCCCAAGGTCTCCGTTAAGACATAGGATATCTCCAGCCATCAAAAAAGCCGCCAACTTTTCCCCTAATAATTTTGTTTCCTCCGGAGAATGGGTTTTGATATTAAACTTTTCCATCGTTTCTATTTCACCTTCATTCATTCCATCTAAAATCTAAAACCTACCCGACCATAAAGGGCATCCCCTATCTATTTTTTCCAATCAGCCGAACACATAAAATCAAAAACCCCTTTATTGACAAACTATGGTTATTATATCCAAGATCCGAATCCTGTCAAAGCAACTTTTCCATAAAAAAATAAAACTATGCTACTTACGCATAGTTTTCAATACAACTTTGTTGATAGGAATCCTCATTCATCGGTAATTTATCCAACAAATTTTTAACCTCTTCGACATCGAAGGGTTTACTCATACACTTCATAGCACCCTTTTGAATAGCAATGGTTGCTGTATCTTCGGCACTATAGGCTGTCATCATAACTACTTCTGTCAGAGGAGCAATCTTTTTAATTTTGCCGAGGGCCTCTAACCCCCCCATAATAGGCATTCTTACATCCATGAAAACTAAATCTGGTTTAACCATACGAACTTGATCCACCGCTTCGACACCGTTTTGTGCCGTATAAACCCTGTGCCCCGATTCTTTTACCAATATTTCGAGTAGATAACGCACCCCCGCTTGATCATCTACAATTAAAACATCCAGTTTAGGTTTCATTTTTCTACTCCTCCCGACATTATGTGACATAATTCCATATTAGGTACATATTACCATTTACTACTGTGTTTCGACGGGAGTTTGCCAAATCCTTCTAAGAAATAAATTTTTTTAGGAAATTTTTCCTATATCGCCAGTACAGGACAGCCATTTACAAAAACCCTTTCAACTTGATGTTTTGGGTCAAATAATGGTTTGTCAGTAATAATAACATCTGCATCTTTGCCAGTTTCCAGTGATCCCACCCGATCGTCAATGTTCAATAGTTTAGCTGCGTTTATCGTAATCGCCTTGAGGGCCTCCTCTTCTGGCAGTCCTCCTTTGACAGCTAGGCTGGCCGATAAACTTAGCAAATTAATTGGTACAACCGGATGATCCGTCATAATGGCAAAGGGTATCCCCTTATCATATAAAGTCATGGCCGTTGCCAAACTTCTGTTCATCAGTTCAACCTTGGCTCGGTTACTAATGATGGGTCCCACGATAGCCTTCACGCCGGCTGCAGCTAACTGGGGTGCAATTAAATGCCCTTCCGTACAGTGCTCTATCACCAGTTCTAATTGAAATTCCTTAGCAATTCGAATGGCGGTCATAATATCATCTGCCCGATGAGCATGAACGCGCAAGGGGATTTCCCTCTGTAATACCCGAACAACAGCCTCCATCTTTAAATTCCTCTCCGGGGGCAGCGAGTTTTCCTTAGCTGCCCTGTGGATCTTTTCCTGGTAGGTTTGGGCCGCCACCAAAGTTTCCCTAAGCAGGGCCGCCGAGGCCATCCGGGTAACCGGCATCTTATTACCGTTTCCATAAACCCGCTTCGGATTTTCACCGAGTGCACATTTTAGTCCTGCAGGAAAACGTATAATCATTTCATCAACGACTATTCCTGCGGTTTTCATAATAACCATTTCGCCACCTATGATATTGGCACTGCCAGGCCCCGTAACCACGGTGGTAACCCCCCCTGCCAGGGCATCCAGAAAACCTAGATCAGCCGGGTTTACTGCATCGACGGCCCTCAAATGGGGTGTTACGGGGTCCGCTGTTTCATTGGTGTCGTCCCCTTCTATGCGATAGGTTTCCTCCATTATGCCAACATGGGTGTGCGCATCAATTAGCCCTGGCATGACAAATTTACCTGTGGCATCAATGATTTCAGCTTGCTTGGGCAAATCTATATCGGATCCCACCTGCAGTATTTTCCCGTCATCGACTAGGACAATCCCTTTGGGTATAGTCGGTCCGTTCATGGTATACACTGTTCCATTGATAATCGCCAGCATCAATACTCCCCGCCTTCATAAACCAGTTAGTTATTTTTTGAAGCCTGAATAAAGCGCTTAAACAATTCAAAAACACGTTCATTTTTATACCACATGCATTCTGGGTGACACTGTACCCCCAGTACAAAAGAGTGGTTTAAACTCTCAATCCCTTCCACTACACCATCTAGGGACCGGGCATTAACAACAAAACCTTCCCCCACTGTACCAACAGCCTGATGATGATAGGAATTGACCACGATTTTCTCCCCCCAAATCTCCGCCAAGCGACTGCCAGGTAATATATTGATGGTATGTGTACCATACCATTTGGGGGCTTGTTGACTATGTTTTACCGGGTCTTGAATCGCCGTCCCGATATCTTGCAGAATGTTACCCCCGACCGCAATATTAAGTACCTGAATGCCTCGGCAAATGGCCAGCAGCGGTAAATCCTGGGCCAGAGCCAGACGGGTAAGGGCCAGTTCGAATTTATCCCTTGCCGGGCAAATCTCTCCCATATTTGGTTGCGGCTCCTCACCAAATAAAAGAGGATCAACATCAACACCACCCGATAAAATAATGCCGTCCATGGACTTTAACAAGGATTTTGCGTTGTTTTCCGACAAAATGGAAGGTAAAATTACTGGCAATCCCCCAGCTGCCTCCACAGCCTCTACGTAATACTGTCTTAATAATATATTGTGGTTTTGCTCATCATAGGAACTGGTAATGCCAATGATCGGAACCATCTCAAACCTCCTTTTGTAGCCGTCAGCTTTTTTTGCTTATGAAAACTTCGTTATTCTTCGCTGTCGCTCAGGATGACATGAATTGGCTAATAGCCGAAATACCCCTAGCCATAAGCTAACAGCCAATGACTAACGGTGATGGTTAATAAAAATACACCCCTTAGCGGAGTGTATTCATTACACTGTTAGATTTCCACCAGCCCAAGGCTAATTTCAACTGCTTGATCTACCTTATTCATCAAATCATCGTTTAAGGAGGATACTTTCTCAAATAGCCTGCTTTTGTCAATGGTCCTTAGTTGTTCCAAAAGTACCACCGAATCCTTCTCCAACCCACTAACTTTGGCAAGAATTTCTACATGGGTAGGCAGTTTTGCTTTGGCAATTTGCGAAGTAATAGCAGCAATAATGGTAGTGGGACTATATTGGTTCCCAATATCATTTTGTAAAATTAATACCGGCCTAATGCCTCCCTGTTCAGATCCGACCACAGGGCTAAGGTCAGCATAAAAAACATCTCCCCGTCGGATTTGCATGAAAGTTTTATCCCTCCGCTTTGGCCAGCCCAAAACCACTGGAAACATTTTCGATATGCTGGTATTCTATGGCCAACGTCAGATTCAATTTAGCCATTTCCAAATAGCCTTTTTTCATTTGCTCTCTTAAAAGGCGACGTTTACGCTCAGCAATATATAATTTCATTGCCTCCCGAATAAACTCGCTGCGATTGACTCTTTCTTCCTCGACGATATTGTCTACTTCTTCCAGCAGACTGTCGGGTAGGCTAATCATGATTCGTTTAACCTGTGCTTGTGACACCTACCGGACCCCCTTGTTCCATACTTAATACTATATGTTAAATATATACCCAAAAGTGGGTAAATTATGTTAGATCATTGTCCGGGGCATCCTTAGCAGCACTTGGTCCCCTATCCAGACAAATCTTCCCTGTACGCACCATTTCAACGATGCCGTGTTCCAGAAGCATATTACAAAGGGCGTCAATTTTTTCCTCATTGCCGGTTAACTCAATTACCATTGTTTCATTGTTTACATCGACAACATTGGCTCGGAAAATATCTACAATATTTACAATGTCGGCACGCCGGCTTGGCTCATCGGCTCTTACTTTAATTAGAGCCAACTCCCGGTCAATGGAATCAGAAACAGCCAATTCATGAATTTTAATAACATCCACCAGTTTACTAAGCTGCTTAACCACCTGATAAAGGATATTTTCATCACCCTGAACCACCAAAGTAATTCGGGTAATATTAGGATCTTCCGTATAACCCGCAGCAATACTCTCGATATTGAACATCCGGCGACTGAGCAACCCAGAGATTCTTGCCAAAACCCCAGGCTTGTTTAATACTAGAACGGCCAAGCTATGTCTCATAGATAACTCTCCTTATCCCCCAAGACCACTATATTTTAACACTCTGTTATAGCGGCTAGAGTTATTTTTTCTACACACACGTTCTATATCCCTGTATATAAATGTATGTAAAATGTGGTAATGCTATTCGACAACTTTGGTACCACAGTTTGGGCAGAATTTACCTTCCTCCGGTAACTCTGTATTACACTGTGGGCAAGCAGGTGGTTTAGGTGACAATTTATCTATTTGTTCCTTAAAGTTCTGAATTTCTTCTTCAATACCCTTGGTACTTTGACACAGTCTTTCTATTTCCTCCACCAGTTGCTCTTCGCCCTTAAACTTACGGTAATAAAGCTCGCCAATAGCCTCAATGTTGTTTAGAATAATTTTTTCCAGCTTACTAATTTCATAACGCATTTTGGTGACTTCCAACAATTCTCCGGATTTTTTAGTTATTCCCTTTGCCTTTTCCCCAATATCTTTTGCTTTTTCACTAATGTTTTTAATGAATTCCATCCTTCTACCTCCTTTTTTAGGCCAGTTCTAAAATAACTGCACTCTCTTCACAGTTGGGAAACTGGGGGCAGTTAACGCATTCCTTCCAAACCTTTTGAGGTAACATCTCCTTATCAATTAAGTGAAAGCCACACTTAGCAAAAAAACCCGGCTTATAGGTAAGGGAGAACACTCTGGGTAATTCCAGTTCCTTTGCTTCTTTTAAAAAAACCTGCACCAGGGACTTCCCCAGCCCTTGGCGTAAATATTCCGGTGCCACTGCCAATGCTCTTATTTCAGCAAGGTCACTCCAAAGAACATGTAGTGAACCTGCAGCCACAATCTTATTGTCTATTTCTACCACAGAGAATTCTCTTATCCCCTCGTAAAGAAACGTGCGTGCCCGAGCCAACATTAATCCTTCTGCTGCATAATGGGTAATTAATTTATGTATATCCTCTACGTCAGATATTTTGGCTTTCCTTATAAGCACTGTTACACCCCTTAGTAATAAGAATATATATTGTAATATATCAGTTGTATTCGCTTTATTGTACAGATAACCTGCTATATTCAACAAATTTCACGAATGATTTTAAAAATATTATTGTAAGAAATACGGTTTAGGCGGGAACCCGAAGTAAAATCTACACATAAAATGAACCAGGAAGGAGGAAAGCTTATATGTCAGTGGTTGTTGCTAACCCCACCCCCTTACATCAGCACCTATTCACTGGTAGCACCATGACAGATGAAAACCATAGCCATAGTTTTTCAGGAGTTACCGGGCAGGAAATTATTTTGCCCAACTGTTCTGAGCTAGACCATGTCCACGAAATATTCATAACACACTGCTCCTTTTTAAATCTTCATAACCATCAAATAAAAGGTATCACCGGTCCCCCGATATGGGTTTCAGAAACCCAACACTATCATACTATTTGTGGTTGCACACTACCTTGTGCTGCGGATGACCATACTCACAATTTCTTCGGTGCCTCTAGGATTTTCTAAATAAGATACTTATATAGCAAAAACCCCGTCGTTTTTTAACGTCAGGGTTTTTTACCTTAATCCCTATACTTTTGAAAAAGTTTAACCATTAAGGCTCCCGCGACAAAGCCACCAATATGGGCAAGAAAGGCTACTGACTGGGCACCTTGGAAGGTTTGATTCAATATTTGCAAGAGAAACCAAAATCCTAAAAAGTATAAAGCCGGTATATGAATAACTTGAATAAAAATAAATATCGGAATTAGGGTAAGCACCCTGGCATGGGGAAACAAAACAAAATATCCTCCCAATACACCAGCGATGGCACCACTGGCACCAATCAGTGGTGAAGTTGAAGTGGGATCAGAGAAAACATGGGTTAGCGTTGCAATATAACCGGTAAGGAGATAGAACAATAAAAAGCGAAATTTTCCCATGCGATCCTCAACATTGTCCCCAAAGATCCATAGGTATAGCATGTTACTCAAAAAATGCAGCCAACCACCGTGTAAAAACATTGCCGTGGTCATTAGAAGCAGCTGTCCATCTAATCCATAATTAAATAATTCTGCCGGGGTAACACCAAAGGTAAAAATAAGGTTTTCCATGGCGGGACCCAAGGACCACTCAAACAACCAGGCCAAGGTATTTATTATTATAAGGGTTACCGTAACCAGAGGAAATCTCCTCGAAGGGATATTATCCTTTAAGGGAATCACACGTTTAACCTCCAGTTTTTAAATATTATATATCATATTATGTTTAGATTTATGGCAGCGTCATAATATTTTAGAAAAATAATAGGGGAGGGTCGCAATAATACTTTTTTAGTAAGAAGCGACGCCCCCCCTTTATTAATACACCTCATGATTATATGGCATCTATTAAAATTCCCTGGGCCATGAGCCATGGTCCTTACGTCATCAGCCGTCAGCCCTTCGTCCATAACCAAAAGACTTTCAGCCTTTAATAGCACAGCAAAAGAATAAAAATTTAATGTCATCCTAAGCAATAGCGATGGATCTTAGGGCTAACCTTTCCATGCCGAAAAGATCCTTCGCTATCGCTCAGGATGACAAGCTGATGACTAATGGCTGATGGTTCAAAGCCTCAGGCCCCTGGCTCATGGCCATTTTTCAGGATCGTTCTCACGCTAATGCTTGGGACATGGATTTAAAGGGTTAAAGTCTTTCATATACTTGGGCTGTACTTCCCGCCAGGCCTCACCAATGGGCTGCAGATACTGCTCCCCTATCCTTTGCACCTCTCGTTCAAAATCCGCTGCAGTACCTTCACCTTCCACAAGGGTTTGCATCCTTTGGTCGGCATCTTCAGTGAATATCTTATAGGAAATTTTGCCGTTCGCTGTTTCTAGCTTGGCGAATGCTTTAAGGCGTTTGCCTTCAATATCCCCCACCATAATTTTATGGACTTCTTCACCCGGTGTTTTGTAAACATAAAAATCTTGTTCCGGCAGACGTTGCATCGTTTCTCCTCCGTCTCTTTCAAATGTTAAGTTTTCTAATTCTAGCATGCCGCCATTTCACTGGACTCATTCTTTGCATATTAAATGATAAATTCTTTTTTCTTTACGGGGCGGGCTTCTAATTCCGCTTTTTTATCTTCATAGCCTGGTCTACCCAGTAAGGCATAGGTGGCATTCTTGCCTTCCTCTACGCCGGGCTGGTCAAAGGCGTTAATCTTGAGCAGTTCCCCCGTAAAGGCTGTTTCGATTTCAAGTAACTGGATTAACTGTCCAACGGTAAAGGAATTTACCTCCGGTAAGGTAATGGTAAAATTAAGGCGCTGGGATTTCATTAAAGCATATTCCGTAGCCATTTGCTCCGCCGTAATTAGTTCAGAAAGTGTATGCCCTCCCAAAAAGGCTATTCCCTGAATTTGCTCGAAGACCTTGGGAATGTTACATTCCTTACGGTATCGACCAACTGCTAAAAAGGTAACAACTTTATCAAAAGGCCCCTCCGTGTATAACTGCACCTGTGAATGCTGATCTGTGGTTCCCAGGGCCTTAACAGGCGTTTGACCAACAAATACTTCTTCTCCAGTTAGGTCCGTGCGCTTGCCTAGACTTTCCGCCCAAAGCTGGGCATACCAATCGGCAAAATATTTTAATGAATCCGTATAGGGCATCATTACTGAGATATTCTTACCTCTACGCAGGGCTAGATACTGTAGCGTACCCAACATGTAGGCTGGGTTTTGGTAAACATCTTCCCCCTGGCAAATTTTATCCATAAAAGCAGCTCCAGCTAATAGCTCTTGGATATCAATGCCGCATACCGCCGCCGCCAGTAAGCCAACCGGGGAGAGTTCGGAAAAACGTCCACCCACACCCCTAGGAATAATAAAGGTCTTAAAGCCCTCCTGTTGGGCAATCTTAATCAAATTTCCCTTTTCGGCATCGGTGGTGGCAATCATGTGTTTGGCATACGGATGGCCAATTTTCTCTTGCAATAACTTATAAACAATCATAAACTGTGCCATCGTCTCCGATGTGCTGCCTGATTTGCTAATCACATTAAAGACCGTCTTGGCAGGATCAATAATATCAAGGAGATCATGAACCCGTTCGGGATCTACGTTATCCAAAACGTAGAATCTAGGACCCCGACGTTTTTCCGCAGGCAACTCATTATAATGCAGGTGATTAAGGGCAGTTTGCACTGCCAACGGACCAAGGGCAGACCCCCCGATTCCCAGCACCACAAAATTTTCACACCAGGTACGTAATTCTTGGGCTGTCCCTAGAATATCCCGAACAACTTCCGCTTGTTCAAAGGGTAGCTTTCTCCAATCCATTTCTCCCCTGGTCCCTTTAGCTACCATGTTTTGATGTGCTTGGGAAATTTTCACAGCCATAGCATCAATATGCTCTTTACTAAACCCTTCCTCTGAGCCAACAAATTCCTCCATCATATTGTTAAAATCAATAATAAGCTTCATTTCATCCTGCCACTGGGGTTGCTGATACCTCATCATCACAAACCTCCTCAGAAAATACTTTCTATATTTTACTATAACAAACCTAATAATTCCTCCGTAAATATTGTGATAGTTTACCCCATTTTCTGATGCTATTGTCCAAAAATATATGCTTTGTTAGGCAAAGAACCAGGATTATGAAACCTCATCGGATATCCTTTTTTATTAAATCTGTAACATTACGGCTATTTTTACATAATGTGGTAGCAGAAAGAGCTTTATAAAATCTAAGTCTGGAGGTATGAATATGTCCAAGGATGACAAAAAAAATGATCAAGCTAAGGCCCAGGCGGCATCAATGGGACCAGTGGCTGGTCAGCCAGGTATGGGGTACTCCGGTTTCCCAAATATGAACCCTCCTTTCCCCAATATGCCCGGCACACAACCAGGTTTTTGCCCTGGGACACCCTTCCCTGGAATGGTTCTGGCCCAGGCCTATATCCTCATTCAACCCTGTGGCAGCCCACAATTTGACCTGAGAAAAGCACTTGAAGTCGGAACCCTTTATCCCGACCTTTATAGACCCTATCCCTATCCCCATAAATAACTGGAGGTGAATACGGTGGATCTTAATGCTATGCCTCAAAATCAACTCCTTCTGCAAATTATGCAACTAGAATTTGCTGCCGTTGAATTAAACCTTTTCTTAGACACTCACCCTGATTGCCAGGAATCACTGGCACAATTTAATCAGATTCATCAACAATTGATGCAGTGTAAACATGCCTACGAGCAGATGTGCGGCCCACTGATTAATTTTGGTTTTTCGCCAAATGTGGGTAACTGCTGGAGATGGGTTGAAACCCCCTGGCCCTGGGAAATTAAATATTAACGGAAAGGATTTGTGAGTATGTGGCTATATGAAAAGAAGCTTCAAATACCAGTCAGAGTTTGTGGCCCCAATCCACGCCTTGCCAAATACGTCATTACTCAATATGGCGGACCCGAAGGGGAGCTATCTGCCTCATTAAGATATTTAAATATGCGTTATAGCATGCCTACAAATAAAGCCAAAGGGGTATTAACGGATATCGGCACCGAGGAACTGGCCCATATGGAGATTGTTGCCACTCTGGTCTACAAATTATTGGAAGGTGCCTCCGTTGATCAAATAAAAGCTGCGGATTTAGGAGGACACTATGCCACCCACGGCAAAGCATTGTTTTGGCAAGATCCCAATGGGGTTCCTTGGGTTGCCGCCTATGTATCCGCCACCGGCGACCCGGTTGCCGATCTGCACGAAAATTTAGCAGCCGAACAAAAGGCCAGAGCAGTCTATGAAAACCTAATCCGGTTGTCGGATGACCCAGAAGTAACCAATGTTTTACGCTGGCTTAGGGAAAGAGAAGTTGTACACTTCCAACGCTTTGGTGAAACTCTAATGGATGTTCAGGAACATATGAAGCAAAAGAAGTTTTACTAAACGCCTTTGACCCCCCCTTTGATAGCCTCTCGTTACATGCCAAAGGGTTTCCGTGCTCCAGCCACGGAAACCCCTTTTCGTCTTGGTCTTTTATTCTATGTTCGTAATGACCTTCCTAGCCACTCCCGTTTGCTCTGCCACTTCTTCAACAGCCTTTGCCACTGCTGCAGCAACTTCCTCATTAAACACGGAAGGAATAATATTTTCAGCATTTAGCTGCTCTTCACCCACAATACGGGCTAAGGCATAGGCTGCAGCAAGACACATTTCATTACTAATGGTTTTGGCATGACTGTTCAATGCGCCACGGAAGATGCCAGGGAAAGCCAGGGCATTGTTAATCTGATTGGGGTAATCAGACCTGCCAGTGGCAATAACCCCTGAAATATCATAGATCTTCTCTGGTTCTATTTCCGGTTCCGGGTTAGCCAAAGCAAACACAATCGGTTTTTCAGACATATTAAGGATATCCTCCCGACTCAGTAACCCCGGTCCTGAAACCCCGATGAAAACATCGGCATCCTTAATAACCTCTTTTAAACTACCGTGAATACATTCTTCATTTGTATTTTCTGCCAGCCAAATTTTTGCTGGCTGCTTGTTTGGAACATCTCGGGCAAGGGCCCCATTTCTGTCACAAACAATGATGTCACTTACCCCCGCAACCTTTAGCATTTTACAGATAGCCATACCAGCAGCTCCAGCCCCACTTAGTACGACCTTAACTTCGGCTAGTCGCTTTCCTACTACCTTAAGGGCATTGATCAATCCTGCCAGGGCTACGGTGGCGGTACCACGTTGGTCATCATGAAAAACTGGTATATCCAGCAGTTCATTTAGTTTCTCTTCAATTTCAAAGCACTTAGGTGCAGCAATATCCTCTAGATTGATCCCGCCAAAGGCCGGTGCCAGGGCTACCACTGCATCAATAATCTGCTGGGGTTCATGTACATCAAGACAAATAGGCACCGCATCAACATTGGCAAACTGTTTAAATAACACGGACTTTCCTTCCATCACCGGCAAAGCAGCCGTCGGCCCCAGGTTGCCCAATCCCAATATGGCAGAACCATCCGTAACAATGGCCACTGTATTACCTTTCATCGTTAATGAATAGGCCATATCCGGTTCTTTCGCTAGAGTTTCCGATATTAGTGCCACTCCCGGAGTATACACCAGGGACAGATCTTCCCAGTTTTGAACGGGTCTTTTAGCATTTATCTCAATTTTACCACCCAAATGCCTGGTAAAAACTCTATCCGCCACATGAATAATTTGGACAAAGGGAAATTCTTTCAGTGTAGCCAACATCGTGTCAAGATGGCTTTTATCCTCCAGGCGTATCATCAACTCTCTGGTTGTATGGGAAGGAGTAGCCGAAACCAAATCAATGGCACCAAGACTGCCACCTTCTGAGGCAATAATACTTAGTACCTGAGCCAAATTGCCAGGTCTGTTAGGTAGTTTTATTCTGATCGTTACATTAGGAGAAAGTACCATGTTGAAAACCTCACTTTGTTATGTTTTTGCTGCCGTGCTTCCATGGAATGAATAGCTGCATTTCTTAAAAATATTACAGATAAAAACCTAAAATTAATTATAATCCTATTTTGAATTTTTATTAGGTAAATTTCTAAAAATAGTTCTTGATTTTTTCCTAACGATACAGTATTACAGTATTATATAAAATTAACTACCGAGGGGTTGGCCGATTATTATGAAAATTACCATTATCGGTGCTGGAAAAGTAGGGTTTGAGACAGCCCGCCGTTTATGTGAAGAAGGCCACGATGTTCTGGTGGTTGATAAGGATGAAACTAAGCTGGCAAGGGTGGACGAACAGCTGGATGTTATGATTTTAAAGGGAAATGGAACCACCGCTCAGGTACTAAGGGATCCTTATGTGGTTGACAGTGATTATTTGTTAGCTGTAACTAGCAGCGATGAAGTTAACATTATTGCCGGTATGACAGGTAAACGACTGGGCATCTCCAAGTGCATTGTCCGGGTACGGGACCCCCATTATGCCATGGATTCTTCCTTTTCTAGAGAGGATTTGGGACTTGATTTAATCGTCAACCCGGAATTTGCAGCGGCCCGGGAAATTGTTCGTATGCTGACGATGGCCTTGCCCGTTCACACCGAGCCCTTCGGTCAAGGCAAAGTACAATTGGCCGATATTGCTGTGGATGAAAAAATGCCTCACCTTGTTAATAAACATATTAAAGATTTAGATATGCCGCCTTCCTGCTTAATTGTTGCTATTTCCCGCCGGGGAGGTATGATCGTTCCTGGTGGTATGGACATCGTTTTACCGGGTGACACCCTTTATGTATTGGGGTTACCCAGCAGTATTGACACTTTGGTATCAAAGGTTAAAAAATGCCGCCAGAAAAAGATGCATAGCGTTTTGATCCTTGGTGGCGGCCGCTTAGCCTATTACTTAGGAAACAGGCTCTGTTCCCTTGGTATGGCAGTGAAGGTTATTGAACAGGATTACAATAGATGCCAGGAGTTGGCTGAAAGATTACCGGAAGCTCTTATTTTACATGGCGACGGTACCGATGTGGATTTACTAAACCGGGAAGGCATTGAGGAAACAGACGGTTTTGTTGCTGTGACCGGTTTAGACGAAGAAAATTTGCTAATATCTTTGTTAGCAAAACAAATGGGGGCTAAAATGGTGGTGGCTAAGGTTAGTCGAGCCAGTTATGCACCCATTGTCGAAACCCTTGGTGTGGATGCTGCCGTTAGTCCCCGTTTAATTACGGCCTCGGAAATTGTTCGCTTTATCCAGGGCGGCAGGCTATTATCATTGGTTATGCTGTTAAATGGCAAGGCAGAGGTGGCGGAATTAATTGTTCCCTCCAGCAGTCGTATTATTGGTAAACCATTGGCCAAATTGGGTTTGCCAAAAAACATTATCGTGGGTGCAATTTTAAGGGGCAATCATGCCATTATCCCCGAGGGTACGGAAAAGATTTTGGCCGATGATAGAATTGTTGTATTTGCCATGGGACATCCATTAAGCACCATCGAAAAGCTATTTGGTGTGGGAGGAAAATAATATTTATTAATAACCACAACTTGCTATCGTCTTTTAGCGCGGGCCATCTTTTAGTAGGTTTTTTTACTTTTCGTTATGCGTTAAAATTTTCCAAATGTGCAATACTAAAGATACCTTAATTTTTTGATCTAAGTTATAAATTATTTGCAAATTGACATTTTTTTTGTTTTAATAAAGTTAGTGTGATTTTTTACGGCATATTAGGAAGGAGCAATAGAAGTGAAATTCCCCACCCTTACAATTGGTAAATTTACTCCAAAATACCCTATCATCCAAGGGGGTATGGCGGTTCGAGTTTCAACCGCTCCGCTGGCCGGAGCTGTTGCGGAAGCTGGCGGTATAGGTGTCATTGGTGCCACCGGTATGGAAGAACAAGAACTACGGGATGAGATCCGTGAAGCCCGCAGAATCTCCCCCAGCGGTATCATTGGTATAAATATCATGTACGCAGCCAGGGAGTTTTCTAAAATTGTGCATGCTGCCATTGAAGAAAAAATTGATATTATTTTTACTGGTGCTGGGTTTTCCAGGGATATTTTTGGTTGGGGCAAAGAATCCAATACTGCCATTGTCTCCATTGTTTCTTCCGGAAAGGTTGCTAAAATGGCAGAAAAATTAGGTGCTGCAGCAGTGGTAGCAGAAGGCACCGAAGCCGGCGGACATTTGGGAACCGATCGTTCCGTTAAAGAAATCCTGCCTGAGGTTAGAGCAGCCGTTAAAATTCCGGTTATTGCCGCCGGCGGTATTGTCGACGGCAAAGGCATTGCAGAAATGATTCGCCTGGGAGCAGACGGTGTTCAAATGGCCACTCGTTTTGTCGCCAGTGTAGAATGTACTGTTTCCGATGCCTTTAAGAAACTCTACATAAATTCTACCGCCGATGACGTAGTGGAAATCCTTAGCCCCGTTGGTCTACCCGGTAGGGCATTAAAAAATAATTTTGTTACACGGTTTTTTAATGATGACGCTCCGAAACCAGAAAAATGTGGGGCTTGTTTAAAGCATTGTTCTAAATCCTTCTGCATTATGCAAGCCTTGATGAACAGCCGTGATGGAAAAATTGACGATGGGCTTGTATTCTGTGGCCAAAATGTTAGTAAGATAAAGGATATTTTACCTGTTAAGGTTATTTTTAACCAATTAATTTCAGAGTTCAATAATGCCTAGTATTGAAAGAATTGATTGATTTTTCCTTTTATGGGGGGTATACTTAATATACCTCTAAGTTTTACTGCGCTGACTTGGCTATCTCCTCCCGAAAAATGGATCGGTGTCAGGATATCGGTAGTTCGTATGGTTGGCCCCGGAGAATTTAGGGAGATTATTTATTCGGAGGAGATATTTGGTGTTTTCCGACAGAAATCTAACATGCCGTGATTGTGGCGCAGAATTTGTATTCTCTGCTCGTGAGCAAGAATTCTTTGCTGAAAAAGGTTTTCAGAATGATCCTTCCCGTTGCCCTTCCTGCCGTGCAGCACGTAAGCAACGGATGCAAGGCAACGAGGGATATCGTCCCCAGCGTCAAATGTTTGAAGCAGTTTGTGATGAATGTGGCTGCACCACACAGGTACCTTTTCAACCCAGTGGTACCAAGCCGGTTTATTGCCGCGATTGCTTTAACCGCGTAAGACAATAATTAGTTAATTAACCGAGTGCGGATAAGCATTCGGTTTTTTATTAGAAAAGCGAATGCTTTTCTATCCGGATAATAGCTTTCTATTATCCTTGTTCGGATGGTGCCCACCAGCGGCATAAGCGTCTTATACTATCTGATTGTGCTTAAAAAAAAACGCCTGGAAGGCGTTTAACTATTTATAGGGATAATTCTTCTTGATATATTTTTCTTGAAATCTCACCACCTCTAATAGCTTCTTCATAATCGACCTCTTCCTCAAACCCTTCACCCATCAAGAATTCAATCGAAACACCACAGGTATCCGCGATAAGATTTAACGGTTCCCATTCAGGATAAAATTGTCCCTTTTCAAGCTTTTGAACCCATTTTGATGTTTCCCCGATCTTAAAGGCAAGCATTTTTTGGGTAAAATCTTGTCCACTTCGTTTGGCCCTATGTTCCCGGGCTCTTTTTACTTTGAGGCCTAATTCTTTTGGGCTATACACTTTGCTGATGCCTCCTTATTAAAAATCCTATTTATATTATTTGTTTTCACTCCAGAGGTATGAGTGGTAAATTTTCTTATACATTTGTCAAATAATTTGGATGTTACAAAGGTTAAAAAGCTTTGCACCTGGATTTGAGCTTATTTTTAGACGCAATTTCCACTTTTGGTTATTTAATACTGTTACAGATACATAAGATATATTAAGAATATGGTAAGGGAGGTATTTATTTTGCGTAGACATAAAACCATAACCATTAGTATCCCGGAAGACTTAATTGAATATTTGGATAGGAAAATCTCCCAAATTAACCGAAACTCCTTTGAAGAAACCAACCGTAGTCAGTATATCCGCCTACTAATTAAAAAAGATATGGCCAGTGTAATCATTCCCCCAGAGAACAAATCCGTTGCCCCGGAAGTGAATAATGATCTGGCTTTATCCGACCTAGATTATTATAGTTCTCTATTGGATATGGGGAGGTATAAACGATGATGTAAAATAGAGTAGGGAAACCAGTCTCCTGGCTTCCCCCTCATCAAACCGTACGTGCCCTACTAAGGCATACGGCTTACCAAGTGTGATTTGACGTTATAAAGTGTACTGCGCTACTCGTTGGGCATACAG
>NZ_JBAIYV010000024.1:0-55510 GCF_036763075.1 Desulfotomaculum sp. 1211_IL3151
CTAACCATGAAGGCGTCCCCTTTGCATTGTTTCCGTACCTTCTTTTCAAACCATAGGTCAATGACGTAGTGCAAATATATGTTCGACAAGATTGGGGAGGCTAGGCCACCTTGCGGAGTGCCTTCTGTTGTCTCGTATCGTTTTCCCTCTTCCATAATCCCTGCTTTGAGAAATCGTTTGACTAACCGGATAATGTTAGGGTCACTGATACGATGTTCTAGAAATTTGATTAGCCATTCGTGGTTTACGTGGTCAAAAAATCCTTTAATATCTACATCGACAATGTAGTTAATGTTTCTTTTGATGACAATTTCATTGAGAACTCTGAGGGCATCGTGACATCCTCTGTTAGGTCTGAAGCCAAAGGAGCTGTTTAAGAATTCTTGCTCGTAGATAGCAGACAGAATTTCAGCAAGTGCAGCCTGTACTAGTTTATCTTCGTATGCAGGGATACCCAGTGGCCTCTTTTTATCCGAACCCGGTTTGGGTATATAGGTTCGCCGTGTTGGCTGAGGCCGATATGCTTGCCTTTTCATTCGAGAAACTAAATCTTGCAGATTTTCGTCCAGATTACTTTCGTATTCCTCTTTTGTAACTTGGTCAACGCCGCTGGCTTTGTTACCTTTCATTTCAAAGTGGCACTGCATCAGCGTTTCTACGTTGATCAGGTGGGCTAAGGACGTGAACTTTTCATGGGGTCTTTCCTTGGCTACTTTTGCTATTCCAGCCAGTTTTGTTTCCACAATTCTTTCTACCTCCGTTTGTGTAGATTGTGTGTCCTTGGTAGGAACGATAGTATGTGACAGCCTTTCCTCCACGGGAATTACTCCGCTTCATGGGTACTATACCGTCATCCGACTACTCATCTGCCATTTGGCTTCCTTGCTTTATTATCGCTTGTGGACCATACTCCCCGGTTAGGGAAGGACAGGTGAGTTCTCCCAAGTTGACGTATCATAACAATATCTAGCATGCCAGGTTCTACGACCCCGGGGAAGCCTACCTGCTCTTGCCGTGACGATCAGGTAGATGTTGCCTTCCGCACAGTCCACCGCGTCGGCCTTCCCGGATTAAGGATATCGGGGCTCAATCACTTCAGCTTTCGCTTCCGGCCTACTAGTTAGCTGTCTACGCTTGAAGACGCACGTCACCGTGCGCCAACCAAGACTCGCTATAGAATGGTTTGGCTAAACCTTTTCCAGTGGGAATCCCACCCACTATATGACACGCCCTTTGCTTGGCGCACGGACTGTCCCCACATGTCCCTACATGCGTTACCAACTTAATGAATTAAAGTATTCTGTCGCCTATTGCATTAGCTGGGAAGTTGAATTATAAAAAACCGCCTAGTGTTGGCGGTTCTCATTCATAAAAGGCGATGTTTCAAGGCTAACGCCACTACACCTGCTTCAGCATTATCCTGCGCTTTAAAGGCTTCCCCAATAATACTTTACGCCTATTCCAGTTTTTCCCCCAAGAGGCGTTTAGGTAATCTATCAAATTTCCAGGTTGGTAAACCATTTACTTTCTCATGCAGCCCCTGGGAATCAAAACCCAACCTTGCTTCTAAAGTAATCTTGATTACATACCTTGCCTTTTGAATATAAAAAGAAAAAGGAATCACCTCAATTGAACGTTTCGGTCAATCTATCCGGTAATGGAGAAAGAGGTATCCCTTAATGATGATGTATATTAGTAGCAAGGTCTATCAGGACGACGGAAACAATCTCTTCATGTCTCATTCGTACAGTTTGATTAACTGATACGGGCTGTTATTATTCAGTACCCAAAGCTCTAAAGTCATAAGGCACCACAATTTTCAAGTCCTTATGTGGAACAAATTTGAAGTCGGCAGGATTCCTGGTGTAGAGCGGGAGCTTATAGTGAATATCAAGAATAACTTGTTTCATTCTCTTACCTGTCAAAGAAAGATGTATCTTTATTTTCCCACATTCCCAGTAGGCCCATGGCTGCCTTCATGCGTCGCTTCATCCTAGCGGCCTTAATGGGTGATTTCACCCAAAGTTGGATACTTGGTCCCGCAGCTACTTTTACTTTATCCGAAGCATCAGCGATTTCTGATGCATTATTATCCCGTATTCTAAATTTCTTAGCTATTAACACCAACCTCCTTATTTAGTTACCTTCCGCTAGATTTAAAGATGATATCGTAGTTGTAATGGCAAATAACTAAATCTTCCTTTGTCAAGGTTTTTTCTTCTAGATCTATTATATCATACTGTGTTTCTTCGGTTATCTTTCTTTTCTGAAAGACATTTCACTCTAAATTGATTAAATATTGCGCATACACCAACCTACGCATACCCATCCACCTGAACCCCTCTGGCATCTTCCAGTTGTGCGGCCAGTTTGTCCAATTCCTCATATTCAATCTCCCGCTCCTGACCTGTCCGCTTATCCTTCAATACCACCTTAAGCCTCGGCGGTGGTTCTTTAATTACTATTTGAACAGGGTAGTTCAATGCATGGGCTAAGTGGTTGAGACGTTCTACGGCTCGGTTTAGTTCTTTTCTTAGTTGGTTTTGATCCCGTCCCTGGGCTTGCAGGAGGGTTTCTGCTATTCCAGCCTTGGGCCTTACGGATGGATCAAGGGAACGCATCATGTCGCTCATGATGATGGATTGGAGGCCACCGGCACCTATTCTCATTTGGATCACCTCTATTCGACAGGTTTGTCGGTGCCAGACACACAAGGAAACGCTTCTCCTGTGTGTCACTTGCTGCACCCGGAATAAAACAACGTTCAGGACGCTTTTTTGATGCAGTGCCTGAACGTTGTGGTTGGTTTATTTTAAGTAATTTAACAGTGAAGTCTTGAGCAGATCCGTGGCTGTCATTAGGGAAGCATTATGGACGAGCTGGTTCTGGGCTATTTCAACGGTTAATTTGGCTATGTCAACCCCTTGAAGCTCTACCAGAATGCCTTTCAATTTAATCTCTTGGTCGTCCAATTGATCCTGTACCGACTGAAGGTGGCGGGTACGAGCACCTACGCCCACCCGGTGCTTGAGTACATCATCATGGGCAATTTCCAGGTTCTTGATCGCGTCATCAAGTTGTTGCATGGGATTTGAGGTGCCGGACGACTTTTCAAAGACTCCCGTACGTTCCCCACCAAATAAAGCGTTATGTCCATTACCAGGCGGCGTACCGCTGGCTAATACTTTAAAATTAGTGACATTATTATTGGCTGTTAACCTGAGATGACCTTCACCATCATCGTCAACCGTGATCGCTAAATTATCAGGCTGCAAGGCATCATTCACGGCCTTCCGCAGGGCAACTTTAACCTCCTCCATTGTCTTAAACCCAGGGGAAAATGAACCCGCGAAAAGATCGTCTGTCAAATCAATTGTCTTTCTCACTTCCTTAGGAGGGTCATTCAAGACTACGTCAAAGATCAAATCATCCGCGGTTTTGAATTCTACTTTATTATCCGGATGATACTTACTGCCGGTAATGTAATTATACGCTACTCCTGCGGCACTCGGATTGGGCAACTTGCCAGGGATTCCCTTATGTACCCCGCCAGATACCCCGCCAAATAAAACGTTATATCCGGTATTCGTACCATCGGCTGACACCGTAAAATTAGTGACATTCCCATTGGCTATTAACAGGATATTCCCTTTGCCATCATCGTCAACACTGATGCTAGACCCAAATTTATCCGTTAAGGCCTGCTGCATGACAGATTTGATATCATCAAATGACATAGTCACCGGTAGAGTGCCAGTGGGAAGATAGCCCTTCAAATCAATTTTCACAGGAGATCCATCCAAGGCCACTTCAAACTTCAATTCATCATCCGTGTTAAAGGTTTTGCCTCCACTCATATCCGCACTGCCGGTAAGGTAACTACACGGCACTCCTGCAGCGCTATCCTGGACTTCACCATTTCTTAAAGCAGCTACTAAGTCTCCAAGCACCTTAAAGGGACCACCTAGGACCCTGGTCATTGGGTGCCCGGGGTTCAGTGGATCACTGATTTGGTTGGAAGGATTTGAGGGACTGGCCAATTTGCCAAAGACCCCGTCAACAACAGTCCGTTCACCGCCAAATAAAGTGGTATGCCCGGTACTACCGGCGCTGGCTAACACTTTAAAGTCGGCGGCATCATTATTGGCTTTTAAGATGATATGACCTTTCGCATCATCATCAACGGCAATTGTTCCAGCCCCAAAAGCAGTATCTAATGCCTGCTGCATGGCCTTTTTAATATCTTCAAACTTATTTAAACCCGGATGTAGGGGTGGCGTACAGGAACCTAAATCAATCTCCTGAACGTTATTCTCATCCAAGGCTACCCTAAACTTCAAATCCTTATCTGTGAGCAGTACGCCCTGACTCAGATCCACCGTGCTGGTAATGTAATTATCCGCTACCCCTGCAGCGACCACCTCGTAGCTATAGCCAAAGATAATTTCCCGGCTGACCAAATTGGTATCGCCTCGGTAGTAGACCTCACCACTGGCAGGATCACGGTAAAAGGGTGGCTGAGCATTTTTGCGACCAGAGAATAAATATTTCCCCCCCAGTGAACTATTGGCTAAGTCCACTAAGGCATCGATTTGCTTATCTATCTGTAAGGCAATCGCTTCCCTATCTTGCTGTGACTTCGTTCCGTTGGCAGCATCCAGGGCCAGTATTTTGGCATCCTGCAAGGCCTTGCCCAATGTATTCAGAGCAGAGTCACTTTGGTTGAGGTAGGCCAAACCATCCTCAATGTTGCGGCTATATTGTTCGTTTCTGGTCAGGGTGCCATTTACAGACATCAGATAGCTAATTTGAGCGGGGTCGTCCGAGGGTCTGTTGATGGTCTTGCCAGTGGCAGCTTGCTCTTGATATTTAGCGGCCCTCTGTAAATTGTTTTGAATATAATTGCGTAGGTTGTTACCCAAAAGGCTGGTGGAAATTCGCAGCATTTCATCTCACCTCTCTAGCGGATACGATTGATCAAGTAATCCAGCATTTCATCCTGCATGGAGAGCATCCGGGCGCAGGCTTGGTAGCCGTACTGGTACTGAATTACTTTGGTTAATTCTTCGTCAAGGTTAACACCGGAGACAGACTGCCTCAGGGCCTCGATCTGTTGGCCAATGGCCTGCTGGTTTTCCAGCATATGGTCATGGTGCTTCGAACTGGCACCTACCTGGGCTACGAGTCCCTGAAAATAGTTTTCAAAGGTATCCCCCAGAACCGTTATGCTCTTTGGCTCACCAAAGAGAAATGCCAGCCCCTCTTTATCCGAACCAACACCATCTACTTTCAGGATACCATCCCCTTTATTGAGAGTGAAAGCAAGATGCCCTAAGCCGTCATCGCCAACACTCACTTCACCCTTGCCAAATTTATGATCCAAGGCTTTTTGGATGGCTGCTTTTATTTCACCAAAGGTCCTCTCTCCCAGGGCCAATCCCCCATCAAGATACAGGTCAATTTCCTGCTTATTGCCGTTGGGCAACTCTACAGTAAACCTGGTTTGGGACAACTCATCAAATTTTCTGCCATTTCTTAGATCTGCACTTCCTGTCAGGGTTCGAATAGGGGTATTGCCCAGTTGAGCCACGGACAGTGCATTTTCACCGATGATTACTTGAGGATTATTTTTTACCTCTTCACCAAGAGAAATATCGGCAGCTCCATTTCCTGTAAAAAAGCTGAATGGTTTGGTGAGTTCTGCCGGTCCGGGCAACCCGGACCTCTCATTCACTCTCTCAATAATAGACTTGGCTAACAAGTCCAACTGATTAATCACAGCAAGGTTCTCTAACCTTGCTGATTCCTGCGCCAAAATACTTCCTTTGCCGGCTCCTTCCGGGGCTTTGTTGAAGTATTCCGCCATGACGGTAAGGTTGGTAACGGCTTTGCCATTCACGGCCAGGTAGTTCTCATTACCATCCTTTCCGGCGTTGGTAATTAAGGATAGCTTGGAAGTGATCGCTTTGCCATTGGCATCACTTTTGACCAGCAAGCAAGGGGACTCAATAAATCGGACTTCGATCCCGCCATTGTCCTGCAGGTTCACCGTAATCTGTCCGAATGTTGCCAGTTCGTCAAGGAGCAGATCCCGTTGATCCATGAGATCGTTTGGTTGGCCTCCGTTACCCTTGACGTTAATGATTGTATTCGACAAATCTGCTATGCGGGAAGTAATAAGGTTAACCTGATCCACTTGATACTGCAGTGAACCGGGAACGGATTTGTCAATATTAGACAGTTGCGCGTACATCTGTCTGAAGATGGTGGCCAACTCATCACCGGTCTCCTTGACGGCTTTCTTAACGCCGGGGTCCTGGGGCGAATTATTTAAGTTTTGCCAATCGTTAAAGAACTCCAGCAGGGTTTTCTGCAGTCCTCTGCCGTCCGGCTCTAGAAAAACGGCTTCTGTCTGTTTAGCCAGCTCTAGTTTTTTTGCCCAGTAGCCTCCAAAGCTATTTGAATCACGCATCTGTACATCCAGATAGTAATCACGGATACGTCTAACTTCTTTGACATCCGAACCGGTACCCAATTGGCCCGGTGTCATACTGGTTAGATAATCCGGGCGTGTAAAGGGGTCGGAGGGAGAAATTACTGCTTCCTGTCTGGAGTAGCCCGGAGTATTGGTGTTGCTAATATTGTGGCCGGTGACATCCATGGCTTTGCGGTAGACCTGGGTGCCACGTTTTGCAATTTCTAAGCCGAACCATGTGCTGGTCATTGTAAAACCACCTTTTTAACTCATTCGACGGTGCCAGACACCTGGCTAGTCTTTTTAGATCGTTTTATTTAAAATCGACGTTGCGGGAGTATTATCGGTAGTTTGACCGGTCGGGTTGTAGGTCGATTTTATTGGTTTTATTGTTTTTAACAGTACTTCGTTAAAATTCATAGCTTGTTTCGTAAGTATTGCATTTATTTCTACCAAATTCTGAATGGTTGCTGTTATTTCCCTTAGGCTTTCGGCAGCTCTATTTAAATCCTGCACCAGGTGTTGCGGTGCATGGGCTATGGTCCTCGTTAAAGTCGTTCCCTTGGGAAGTTTTAACCCTTCTTCCAGGGCAGTTTGGACTGTCTCCCTTTGAGCATCCAGGATCTTGATCTGACGGGAAACCAACGCCAGTTCCTTGAGAATCTCCTTAATGGCATCCAGATCATTGGCCCGGAGGGCTTGGTTGTGTTGCTCCGTTGCTTGGAGCATTTTATTGAGTTCATTATTTAGTTCTCTAAGAAGGTCTTTTAGGTTAAAAAATAAAGACTCCATCTGCACCATCCTTTAAATCTCTTTGTCCAGGAGCCTCTCTCGTAATATTCCATCTGCAATTTTATGGGCATCGGGCTTATAGGTCCCGGCCTGAATTTCATTTTTAAATTTATCAACCAAATCTTGCCGTACTTCTGGCAGCTCTTTGAGGGCATTTTCAATTTCTTTTTTGAATTTGGCCTCTTGGGAAAGCTGCACGGAATCACCTGCAGACGGATTTGCTTTATTGGTCTTGCTTTTATCCACTTTATTTTGCTGATAGGCCTTGAATATTTCACCAGTCGGTTTGAAACCGTTGATTTTCATAGCAATCACCCTGTTTCTTCCTCTAACTTATCTATTCTATATATTCGGCAGTTCAAGGCCTTAACTTTATATTAAATTTTAAAATTGTGCTTGAATTTCTTGGGCAATTTGTGGTAATGGAATCATTTTGCGGGCTGCCCCTAAATCCGCGGCGGCTTTGGGCATACCGTAGACCACGCAGGTGCTTTGATGTTCGGCAAGGGTGGGACCACCCTTTTCTTTGATGGCCAGCATACCCTGGGCACCGTCCCGGCCCATGCCTGTGAGCAATACACCCAGGGCGCGACAGCCATAAACCTCGGCGGCAGATTTCATGACCCAGTCCACCGAGGGGCGAAAACCACCTGGTTTGAGGCCGGCACCAAAATTACTAAGGCTAATGGAAGCACCATTGCCCCTAGCGATAAAGTTTAAATCGTAGCCCGCCGGTGCCACCAGTACCTGACCGGCTTTTATTACATCGCCTTCTTCGGCATGGCGTACGGTAATTTGACTTTTCCTGTCCAAATGCTCCGCCATGGACTTGGAGAAACCCACGGGAATATGCTGCACGATGACTACCCCGGCAGGCAGCTGGGCGGGCAAGTAAGGGATGATCTGCTGCAGGGCTGCCGGTCCGCCGGTGGAGCAGCCAATGACCACCAGGTCGATCTGACCGCAGCGTAATTTACTGGGCGCCGGGGCAGCGGATCGCTGGGTAGGGGATGCAGTGGGCTTAGGCTTTGCCAGAGGAGTGGTTAAATTGGGCCGCACCCGGCGCAGGGATACTCTGGCGGCTACCTTTATTTTGGCTTTTAACTCCTCCACCATCTTAGGCAATTCCGTTGAGGTAGTAGGCTTAGCAACAAAGTCCACCGCTCCGGCGGACAAGGCATCCATGGTGGCCCTGGCCCCTTCGTGGGTGTGGGCACTGAGCATGACCGTCGGTGTGGGACGCTCCAGCATCATGCGCCGCAGGGTGGCTATGCCGTCCAGCTTGGGCATTTCGACATCCAGGGTTACCACATCGGGCCGTAGGGATTTGATTTGCTGCAGGGCCTCCAGGCCATCGGCAGCACTGCCAATGACTTGGATTTCCTTGTCTTCCCCCAGCAAGCGGCTGATCAGCCGCCTCATTAAAGAGGAATCATCTACTACCAGGACTTTAACCGGCAGCATAGGCTACCTCCTCAGTTCCCAATGTTTTTACCAGACCCCGAACATCAACAATGAGGGCTACTTTGCCATCTCCCAGGATGCAGGCACCGGAAAGTCCTTGGATCTGACCCAGGTAGTCTCCCATGGACTTAATAACGATTTCCTGTTCTCCCAGAAGTTTATCCACCACCATAGCCACTCGCCGATCACCGGAACCTAGAATAACCACATACATCTTGTTGGATTCTTCGTAGTCGGCGGCATTAAAGAGCCTTCCCATCCGGGCCAGAGGCAGAATTTTATCCCGCACCACAATGACTTCGTTGTTGCCGATGCAACGAATTTCTTCTTCGTTGATACGCATGGTTTCTGACACATTGGTTAAAGGAAAAGCATAAACCTGCTGCCCCAGGGTTACCATCAGGGCACGAATAATCGCTAAAGTCAAGGGTAAGCGAATGGTGGTGGTGGTACCGGCACCTAGCTTGGTATCCAACTCCACGATGCCGTTAATTTGCTCAATGGCCGTGTTGACCACATCCATACCCACGCCACGGCCGGACAGGTCGCTAACTTCGTTATTTTTAGTGGAAAGGCCCGCTCTAAAGATTAACTGCAAGGCCTCCCGGTCACTCATGCGCTCGGCGGTTTCCTCATCCACAAAGCCCATCTCCACTGCCTTGTTACGAATTTTGTTTACATCCATGCCCCGGCCATCGTCCTTGACCGTGATCACGATATGACTTTCTGCATAGGAAGCCTTTAGCAATAGGGTACCCATGGCTGGTTTCCCCGCAGCCTGCCTCTCTGCCGGGGATTCAATACCATGGTCAATGGAGTTGCGAATCAAGTGAATCAGAGGATCGCCAATGACCTCGATAACATTACGATCCAGTTCGGTTTCTTTGCCTTCCATGACAAAGTTGATTTCTTTGCCTAGCTTTTGGGCAGTATCCCTGACCATGCGGGGGAAGCGGTTGAATAACTGTTCCACCGGCAGCATGCGGGCCTTCATGATTTGTTCCTGTAAATCTCCGGTAACCTGGCCTAGATGATTGGAAATTTCGTTAATGACCTCCACCATTTCGTCAGAGCCAAAGCGTGACTCGAAAATCTCGGCAAAACGATTGAGGCGGGTACGATCAATAACCAGCTCACCCACCAGGTTCATTAAATTATCTAATTTGGTTACATCTACCCGAACTGTTTTTATGGCTTTAATGTGTTCCGGTTTTACCGCATTACTTTCCGGACTAGCCGGGTGGTTTGAAGTCAGTTTTTCCTTAATTTCTGCTTGTTCCACCTGGACTTCGACTTCGTTACTATTTAATACTACTGACTGAATCTCCACTTGGCTTACTTCAGAAATGGTCATAACCAAATTTTTAATATGGTCTGCTTCTTCCTTGGCCACCAACAATACCTGGAAGCCAAGGTCATACTTACCCTCTTGAATATCTTCCGCAGAGGGTTCGCTTTTAATGATTTCCCCTTCTTGCTGTAGGGTCTCAAAGACAAGAAAGGCCCGGACGTTTTTCATTTGACAATCCCGGTCAATGTCTACGGCAACCCGATAGCATTGAAAACCCCGAAGCTCTGCTTCACGAATTACATTCTCTTCCACATCCGTGATGGCCAGCCATTGTCTGTCTATGGCCGCAGGATCAGCGGTGACAGGCTGTACAGGTGCAGCTTCGGAGGTAGTATTGGGTACCGCAGCTTTGGCTGTGGTGCTGCTTACTTCAACAAAGACCTTTATTTTCTCAACCACGGCTGTGATATCTGCCCCAGAACCATCCCCTGTGACCTCATCTCGCAAGACCTTGAGGGTATCCAGGGCTTCAAAGAGTACATTGACCATTTCAGAGGTAACATGAATTTCTCCATGGCGAATTTTATCAAAAAGATTTTCCATCTCGTGGGTTAGGCTGGTCATATTCTGATAGCCCATAATTCCTGATGAGCCCTTGATGGTGTGGGCAGCCCGAAAAATCTCTTGGATGATGTCTTGGTTGCTTTCATCTCGCTCCAGTGCCAGCAAACCATCATTGATAACTTGTATTTTTTCTTCCAGTTCATCGATAAATACACCGATCTCCAGATCTGAAAACACACCTACCCCCCCTATACCTAGCTTGCAGTAATATTTGCCTGCAGCAGCTGATCTTTTTCTTCCTCCATGAGGATTTTATTTTGATCTAACAGAATAACCAATCTCTCTTCTAAAATGGCAATACCCCTAATATATGCTGCTTCAATGCCATTCACCACTGGCGGCGGGGGTTCGATGCCGTTAATCGGTATGCGGAGTACCTCTTGTACTAAATCAACGATAACCCCGATGGTTTGGCCGGAAACTTCAACAATAATAATTCGACTGTTTTGGGTTTGCTCATTTTGACCCAACCCAAAGCGTTTGGCCAAATCAATCACTGGTATAATATGACCTCGTAGGTTGATCACTCCTTCAACAAAGTGAGGAGCCCGGGGGATTTTGGTGATGCTTTCCATGCGAATAATTTCAAAGACGGCATTAATATCCACACCGTACACCTGGCCCATCAATTGAAAAACAACGGTCTGCTCTTCCTGGCTGATTTGGTTAAAATTAGTCATCTGGGATCACTCCTTATTTTGGCTGCTAGGAAGGATATTTTCCTCCTTGTTAGCCTCTGGTTCCACTTCCTGATACTTGGACCGAATCACAATAATATCTACTCGGCGGTTCTCTTGGCGGTGAACGTCTGAATCATTGGGTTTCCTTGGCCTGTATTCACCATAGCCACTGGCTGAAAGTCGTCCCGGCGGGATTTTACTATCATTAATCAAGCGATGCACTACACTGGCGGAGCGGGCTAGGGAAAGTTCCCAGTTGGATGGAAATTTACTGGTTCTAATGGGCAAATTATCCGTATGGCCCTCTACCCGAATGTAGTTTGTAGTTTGGTTGAGAATACCTCCCACCTTATCTACAATTTCTCTGGAGTTGTTGGTTATCTCCGCACTGCCTAAGGGAAACAACACAACGTCCTGAAAGCTAATGACCACTCCTCTTTCTTCAATGTCCACAGAAACTTTGCCAGCCAGGCCGTTTTCTTTAACATATTGGTCAATCTGCTGGCGAATTTTTTCCAATTGTTGTTGTTCTATTTCTTCAATGGCAGTGGACAATTCTTTATTTTCACTTACACCTGGCACCATGGACGGACCAGCGCTTTCCATAATACTGGAGCTGCCCCCCATGGTCTTGGCCAGGGAAGAGGCAATGGCATGGTACTTGTTGGCATCAATCTTACTGAGGGTGTACATAACTACAAAAAAGATTAACAGCAGGGTAATTAAATCTGCGTAAGTAATTAGCCATCTTTCACTCGTTTCCTTCTCCGATTCTTGTCGTCTTCTTTTCATTACTTATCACCTTCATCATCCTGGGCTCGCTTGCTTTCTCCTGGTTTGATAAAGGCATTGAGCCTTTCGCGGATAATGGTGGGGTTGTAGCCGGCCTGAAGGGCTAGGATGCCCTCAATCACCATTTCCCGTAAAACCAGTTCCTTTTTGCTCAGGTTCTTTAGCTTGCCGCCAATGGGCAGCCAAAAGACGTTGGCCGCTCCAACCCCATAAAGGGTGGCAATGAAGGCCATGGCAATGGCCGGACCCAAACTGTCGGGATCCGACAGGTTTCCTAAGACGTGGACCAAACCCATAACTGTACCAATAATACCCATGGTAGGGGAATAGCCACCGGCCGCTTCAAAGATATGAACACCTACTTGATCTCTATCGTAGGATGAATAAATCTCTGTTTCTAAAATGCTGCGTACCATTTCCGGGTCTGTGCCGTCCACCACCAATTGCATCGCTTTACGAAGGAACGGGTCGTCAATGGTATCCAACTGGCTATCGAGGTACAGAAGTCCTTCTCGGCGAGCCTTTTCTGATAGCTCTATAATTAGGTTAATGGTTTCGGAAAAGTCCGGTACTTTTTTAGTCATGGCTGTTTTAATTAATGTGGGCACTGAAAATACTTCTTTGGTTGAAAAGGCAACCACCGTTGCACCAATGGTTCCACCCACCACAATAATAAAAGCGGCGGGGGCTAACAAAGCACCAACATGCCCCCCTTCTAAAAGGAAGCCTGAAATCAGGCAGACGGTGGCAAATATTATCCCCGCAGGGGCCATTATTTCCAACAAATTCACATCCCTATGTAATTATCTAAATTTACGACTAAACCATGGTAAAATCCTGCATTAAATAGTTAGTTAAGAAATTTGTAGTATATTTTTAGTGAAAAAGCAAATCGCTAATCGGCTCCCAGGCCGTTAACGGCACCATCAAAGAATAAAATCTGCGTGCTTCATACACAACCATTGCTCATGGCCCATGACCGTTGTTTTCAGGGTATAAAACTTGAATTCCTCCTTTGTTAGTATAATATAATAATATAAAACTCCGGACACAATTGACAAGGAAAGAGATGGTATAATGAGAATTTATCTGGTACCCACCGTAAGGAATCTAGAAAAGGATCTCCTCCTTAATAAATCGGTTGTTATGTTTGATATCTTAAGAGCTAGCAGCACAATTTCGACAGCCTTAGCCAATGGCTGCCGAAAAGTCATTCCTGTGGCAGAGGTGGCAGAGGCCTTTGAAGCAGCCCGCCAATTACCTGAGAATACTTTTGTTCTAGGTGGCGAAAGGGGTGCCGTAAAGCTACCTGGTTTTCACCTGGGCAATTCACCCCTGGAGTATCAGACGGAAGTTGTCAAGCAGAAAACGGTTATCTTAACCACCACCAACGGCACCCAAACAATTTGCAGGTCTGCCGAGGGCAGTGGTACCGTGCTTATTGGCAGTTTGCTCAATGCTTCGGCTGTGGCTCACAGTCTGTTAGCCCGGCAACAGGATGTGGTATTGGTCTGTGCCGGCACCAGGGGGAAATTTTCTTTAGAGGATACCTTGGCAGCCGGCCTGGTGATACGGGAAATTGCCAAGGTGGTAGGGACAGAAAAGTCCTTTAATAACAGCAAAGCGGCCTCTCACGAGGAAGTATATTTAGATGAGGTTCCCCTGCTGAACAAGGACTCACTGGTGCTGGAAGACGCTGCCGTGGCCGCCCTACGGCTGGCAGAGTACTATGGTAATCAGACACTGCATGCTCTATATGATTCCTTACACGGGCAAAAACTGGCTCAAATGGGTCTGGCGGCGGACCTTGCTTACTGCGCCCAGATTGATTTATTTGATGTGGTACCGGAGTATAACGAAGGGGAGATTCGATTATCGAAAGCCTTTTGCCCTTAGCTCTATCTACTCTGAAAAAATTACCAGCCATTCGACGGTGCCAGACACTTAGGTTATTGGAAGGCGAATCGCTAAAGACGAATGGCTACACGGCATTGAATATTCTTCAATAATTCGCTATTATATAAACAAGGCTCAGTATTTTGGGGCAGGCTTCGGTACAACCGTAAGCCTGTTTTTATTGGCAAACTCGGGCTGACACCATACCCTAAAGGGCACTTAAAGACTCTCGGGCCCTTTAAGGTATGGCGCCAGCCAAGTTTTCCTAAGCTATGAATGAGGTGATTACCTTGAAAACTTGGTATGTTGAAGATGCTGGCGGGGGCTGCCAGGCCTTTGGTGAAGTGGTTGTATTGGTATGTGAGGAAACGGGGGAAATTTTTTCCGCCAGGGTTCCTGTTACCTGGACCAATAAGATGGGCTGGGAGGAACTGGTCTGCAATCTCATGCGGGAATTGATGGAACAGGCTGGGGCCACGAAAGAGGATGAATACTTGGTCTGCTCCGGCAATATTTTCCACACCTATCACAAGTGGTTAACCGAGCAGGAATATAACTGGCAAACTCACAAAATGGATGGACTGGCCCACCATGCTGCGGAAAATGAATTTCACCGGATGGTGGTTGAAACTGGTTTTCCGATGGATATTAAGCTGGAAGACCGGGACTACCGTACTTATTATAGTGCCATCGAAAAATGGGTTTCCAGTAGCCCTGAGAGGAAAAAAAAGTACTGGAAGGATCGGGAAGTTCGTAAAAAACCCGCCGTACCCAGGTATGTATTAAAGAGCACCATGAACCGGGCACGTACCTGTCAGCACTGCAATAAGACCATCCCTCCCTTTAGCCCAACGGTTGAATTAAAGCATCGGATAGATGGACGCAAAATACGCTACTTCTACCATCCGGACTGTAGTCCCGTGGAACCGCTGAAATCTCAACTGAATCAATTGGAGGTATCTTGGCGAGGTGGCAAACTAACCGGCGTGATGGTTCCCTGTCCAGAAGCTGTTCACTGCAGCATCTG
Organism: Desulfotomaculum sp. 1211_IL3151; assembly: GCF_036763075.1. Lineage (NCBI taxonomy): Bacteria > Bacillati > Bacillota > Clostridia > Eubacteriales > Desulfotomaculaceae > Desulfotomaculum > Desulfotomaculum sp. 1211_IL3151. The sequence continues at coordinate 15,042 of NZ_JBAIYV010000024.1, forward strand.
TGGAAAACCGGTGGAACCAGGTCAACGCACCTTTTATGCCTATGAGAATGAACAGTTAGTCTGCTGTCACCCTGCCTGTTTTGACACACCTTGTTCGAATGGCGAGGGCTGTTAAAAAGGCCGTGGACCATAAGCTATTCGTCATTAGCAGTTAGCCATTGGCAAAAAGCTAACGACGAATAGCTAAAAGCACGAAACGACACTGCCTCCGGTGTCGTTTCGTGCTTTTAATGGTAGGTTATATTTTGGGCTTTGGTTCCCTCTAAGATTAACTTTAATCTTGCTAATTCCTCGATGTCCTGGTTGACCTCCACCAACTCTTTTACATGGTTGTAAAGCTTTACCAGCCCACCGGAAACGTTCCGAACCAGTAAAGCGAAGGGCTTGTATTCTTCGCTAAAAATTATAGAGGCCCCTTCTGCCAGTTCGTTAACATCCCCTAAAATAACCAGGTTGCCCTTTTCGGCAATGAGGTTGATAAACTCCCACATCTCCGTTGTAAAGGCAAGGATCAGGCCTTCACCCTGATCCCAGTTAATTTCCAGGACCACTAGGTATTCCGCGGTGTTGGTCACCATCAGGTCCCAGGAGAACCAATAATCAATTTCTTCTCCGCCGTGAAACCTCTCAAACAATTCTGCCATATCCTCCTTTAATGAAGGGACGATGACAACCACCGCTATTTCAGATTCCCCGATAAACTCGGGGAATATCACTTGTTTCAGCAAACCGATCTCCCCTTTTAGGCATAGCTACTTTTATCAACATACAAGACAAACACACAAGACATATATACCACAATCCTATTGTATTGTATAGGAAATATAACAAAAAAATTGGCCATCAGACGTTAGCTCAAGATTCAACGGTGCCAGGCACCTGGGTTACCGTTCTACAAGGGGGTCAGACCCCTTAGCAGCATAAGGCTGATGGCTATCGATTCTTTCTTTGCAGCTTTTTTACCACCGGCACATCGGCTGCGGTAAAGGGGTAGTTGTCCATTTCCTCCGGGGTGACCCAGTGAAAATCCTGACAGTCCTTGGTGGTTGGCTTTTGTCCAAGGTAGCGGCAAAGGTAACATAATAGCAAAATATGTCTTTCCCCATAGCAGTGGGAAATCACTTCAAAAATATCCCCAACCTCTATTTCCATATCGAGTTCTTCTATAATCTCCCTGCGAAGGCCTTCCTTAGGATCTTCAGCATAGTTTAGTTTACCGCCGGGAAATTCCCATTGCAGCCCATGATCGGCATTGCTTTTTCGTTGGGTAATTAAGATTTTATCTTCTCGCTGAATAATGGCGGCTGTGACAACAAGGGTATGCATGACTTCTCCTCTGATTCATTTTACTTTCTATCTTATTTTATCACTTTTGATTTATCTTACCCCAATCCATTATTATTGGTACCAGTGTTTTGCTATGGCAGAGGCTAAAATTGCTAAAGCACCTGGATCATTGAAATAGGCTAAGTGCCCCTTTACCGGGTTGTATTTCTCCAGTTCCCATTGAACATTGCTGTCAGCCCCACAGGTGCAATAACCTACCAAATGGGGACAGGCCACATCCATTCGGCCAGCTAGGTTGGTCCAATGGGCTTCCGTGGGGCGTTGGGACAAAACAGCCCTACTGGCCAGCCACTTGTGGAACCAAAAGATCGGGCTTCCCAGGGTTATAAAGTGCTTTACCTGGTAAACTAGCTCGGGTCTTTGTTGTAAAGCACAGAAGGAAACCATGGACCCTAAACTATAAGCAACCAAAGTAACCGGCGCACTCACCTTTTGCAATGTATGATAAAAGCGACTATTTACCCTCTGATAGGTCTGGTCATCCAACATATAGGAAAAAATATCACCAAAATTATCTGCCACTAGATTGACTATCGTCTCCAGTGGCCCTCGCCCCAGGAACGGATCGATGTAATCTACTCGAAGCAACTTCTCATGTAGATTCTGTTGTAACTGCTCCATTACGCCCCTTTTAAAAATGGCAGAAAACTTCTGCCAACCCTCTCTAGGCTGCGGCACTAAATCGTAATAATATATACCATTAAAACTTAACTGGTCTGGGTCAAGGCCTTTTTTGAATAAGTATGGTTGCAGGTTTTTTTCCCAGGACCGCCAATACTCCCGGTTGTGGTTATGGCCCATGCCGTGGATAAAAAGAATAGTACCCATGCTTCACACCTACTTTCTGTGCTAATCATAGGTTATGTTTTTTCTTTCTATAAGTGACCTTTTGTTGGATCTCTATGATCCATGGGCTTCCCCGGGATTTACATGTTTCGTTTTTAGCAGGCTAATTCTTCTGATAAACCAATCTTGTTTAGCACAAAAAGTAAACAGCTTGAGAAACACTTCCGACGACCAACCAATGGTCAAACAAAAGGCCAGGGTCCCTGCCCCCACCGGGCCACCCAGAAAATAACCGATCGTAACAGCAGCTATTTCTATAATGGTACGAACCACACCAATTCGCCAGCCTGTTAATTTGTAAAGACCCATCATTAAACTATCCCTGGGTCCTGTGCCCATGTTTGCGGTCATATAGACTCCCGTCCCCAAGCCACAGCCCAAAATCCCTATAAGCAAATAAAGGGAGCGAACCAAATAAGCATCCTGGGGCGGCACCCAGCCTGCAGCCATAATCAGGTCAGTAAAAATACCGACAAATATCATATTTAAGATGGTAGCTTGACTTGGTTTAACACCCAGGGGTATGGAACCCACAACGCAAACCAAACCAGTACCAATCATGATCTGCCCAAAGGTAAAGGGCAGGTAATTCGTTAGTCCAAGATGAAGTACATCCCAGGGACTTACGCCCAGTCTTGCCTCTACCAAAAAGTTAATGGCAAAGCCAAAAATAAAAAGGCCTAGCATTAACCAGGACAATCGTAGTAAGTGGAATATAACTCTTTTCATTTTATGATTCCTCACTTAACAGTTAGCTGTTCGTTTTTGGCGACCTTGAAAAATGGCCATCAGCCTTCCGCCTTAAGATTTTTTTGCTGTCCTCAGGATGACACAGGTTTTTTATCTTCTGCTGGTGCCTCTGGCGGAATGGAAGTCTTTTAGCTTATTGCCTTTAATATCGAATGGTTTAATTAAATTCTAGTACCTAGGTGACAAAAAGTAAATAGAAAACGGCCTGTCCCAAGGCCGTTTTCTATTTATCCTCTAAAACACCGATTAAATCCTCCCATTGATGCAGCAAGTGATCCGGTTCAAACCGCAGGAGTTTAGATGCCTCTGCCATCCCCCAACTGACACCGATGGCAGTTACCCCGGCAGCTTTGGCGGACATAAGGTCAAAGGGACTGTCTCCGATGTAGGCAGCACCTGCCTGGGGGACTTGCATTTGCTGCAGAGCCGTTAGGATGGGGTCTGGTTGTGGTTTATGTCGGGTCACATCATCCGCACCTATCAATACTTCTATATATCGGTCAAAACCTAAAAAACGGGTACTGCGCAGAGCCACATGATTGGATTTGGAGGTGACAACGCCCATTCTCACACCCCTTTGACGCAGGTTTTCCAGCATGGACAAAGTACCAGGGTAGGCTTTGGTCTTGGCATCATGTTCAATGGCATAATGCTGCTGGTATAAACGAAAGAAATCTCTGTGCCTTTCCTCCCCGGCAAACTTCTTGCCAATTTCAACCAGCGGTAAACCAATACATTTCATAACTTCGCCGTTGTACCAGGGTATCTCCATTTCCTGAAAAACCTTTTCATAGGTGCTTTGAATCAAAGGCAGTGAGTCAATTAATGTACCGTCTAAATCGAATAGTATTGTTTTGATTTTCATTTGTGACGCCTCCCTTTCGTATCATGTGTATTGTACTACGAATAAGAGACAAAAAGAAAGCTGTCAGCCTTCCGTCATCAGCAGCTTTAAAGGCCCTGGAAGATAGGCACAATATTTTTTCTAAAGTTATCATTACACCGATAAGCTCATGTATGATCTTCCCTTTTCTGGATATAATAACTCCGGATAGGGGGTGAGCTAAATGCCAAGTATCAAATGCAATGTAACCGAGTGTGCCTATAACTCCAATGTTATGTGTGATGCTCCAATGATTCAAGTAAACCATAGCGGTAGCGAGCAGCCCAGCACCTCTGAAGAAACACAATGTGATACCTTCAAACCTAGATAGTAAATTGGTAAATTTTTATACCGCACAAAGCCAGTCAATTTTTTGACTGGCTTTAATTTTTTGGAACCATTTAACATTTGATGCAATACTATATAGCAAGCTTAATATAGGAGGTTTGATATACAATGGCTGACAATTTAGAGGTCCAAGAGATGCAGATGCTGAGTCATCATATGCCTACGCCGATGGCTCCAACTTTTATGCAGCGTCTTTGCCAGTTGCTTAATCAGCGTGTTAATGTTTTCCTGAATTGCGAAGGAGCCTCTGCTCCTTTAACCGGCACTTTGCATGCCGTGGGTCAGGATTACATTGAGCTAACTAGCGGTACCAACGCTCAAACCCAAGTAACCCTGGTTCCCTTATGGAATATTTGCTCTGTCAATGCTGCCGGCGCAATGAATGATGTATGCCCACCACCCACAACCCCCTGGCCTACACAACCACCTATCTGTCCACCTACCTGTCCACCCGGACCAAAGCCTGGTTGCCCGATGCCGCCCGGTCCGGGACATTGCCCCTCTGGCATGGTCGGTGGTATGCCCGGCATGATGCCTGGAATGCCCGGAATGCCTGGAATGCCTGGAATGCCTGGTTTTATGGATGTTAAGAAGGAAGAAGAAGAAGAAAAATAAGTACCCATATGAAAACCAGCCGTCTAGGAACGGCTGGTTTTTGAGTTTATTCTACTTTTTCAAATTCTTCCCTGCCCACACCACAAACGGGGCAGGCCTCTGGAGGTTCACTACCTTCATGGGTATATTCACAAACCTTGCATCGCCAGGTAGTAACATTCTTTACTCTATCGCCCTTAGACGGTTGATTTTTTAATTGATGATATTGGGCATAGGTCATGGGTTCCCCGTTATCTCTTGCACGGCCACAAAGAACTTCTCCCACAAACAAAGTATGGGTGCCTAAATCGATACTCCCCACCACTTTACATTCCAAACTGGCCAGGCAATCATTTATCCGAGGTAACCCTTCACTGCCCAGCTCATAGTCCACTTCCGCAAACTTGTCCACTTCCCTCCCTGAGCGAAAGCCAAAGTTTTTGACTAAGGGCATCCCATCCTGTCTTAAAATGTTTACAGAAAAGACGCCGCTTTCTGAAATGTATTCATGTGTAAGGTTATTTTTGTTAATACCCACAGCTATTTGCACCGGGTCAGAGGTAATCTGAAACACCGTGTTGGCGCATTGGCCGTTTAGTTTATCTCCCTTGCGGGATGAAACAATGTAAAGTCCGTAAGAAATAGCCCTCAGTGCTTTATTAACATCAGCCAGACAGTCATTAGCCGACTCTTTTTCCTCTGTTTTTTCAAAAAGAGATGCATCTACCCCGCAAATGGGACATGACTCAGGTGGTTCTTTTCCTTCACTGATATAGCCGCATACTGTACAACGCCATTTGCTCATTTGTTCACCCTCCATTCTTATTTATTCCCATCCTACCATGAACTATGAACAAATCTATGGCAGCAGTATTAAAAAAACCTTACAAAAAGGAACCCCCTAAAAAACATTACTATGAAAACCTTTTCTTTTTCCAGCGGCGTACAGAATGAAAGGCAGAGCAATGGCCAAAACCAGAATTTTCCAGAGAGCATCCTACCATTGCTTTTAATATCTGCCAACATCATGGTATAATTTACTTTATCCTATGGTAAATAGTGGAACTAACAAAAGATCCAGGCTCATGGCCGCTATCTTTTAGGATAGTATTGTTAACAACATAAAGTCTATTAGAAATGAGGACACCAAATGAATCAAGCTGCTAATTTAAAGGAAATTACCATGTACACGGACGGTGCCTGTTCGGGCAACCCAGGTCCCGGTGGCTATGGTGTGGTCATGCTTTACAAAGGGCATCGCAAGGAATTGTCCGCCGGTTATCGGAATACCACCAACAACCGCATGGAAATGTTGGCTGTTATCATTGGCTTGGAAACACTAAAGGAAAAATGTAACGTCACCCTTTATACCGACTCACAGTATGTTGTCAATGCCATTGAAAAGGGTTGGGCTAAAAAGTGGCGGGCCAACGGTTGGATGCGCAATAAAAAAGAACCCGCCCTCAATGCGGATTTATGGGAAAGAATGCTGGGGCTCTGCAATTTCCATCAAGTTAAATTCATCTGGGTCAAGGGACATGCGGGGAATCCCGAAAATGAGCGCTGCGATCAATTGGCTGTGGAAGCTTCTAAACAGCCAAACCTCCCTGAGGACGTAAGATAAGACCATAAAAAATACGGTTGAAAATATAAGTAACCGGCATAAAATAATACAAACTCTTAGTGAGCATGGAATGGAGGATTCGTAATGAATAGCAATATTAAAAACCGGGATGAAATAGAAGAACAGTTTAAATGGGACTTACGTGTCATGTACAAAAGTACAGAGGAAGTTAAACAAGATCTGCTTAAAATCAAAACGCAGCTCGAACAGTTTAAACAGTATCAAGGCAAGCTTACTAACAAGGAAACCATTTGGGAGGCATTGGTATTACTGGATCAGCTGGATCAAGTAATGGAAAAAAGCTATTCCTACTCCCATATGAAATTGGACGAGGATAATGCCAACACCCAGTCCCTGGCCCTTTTTGATCAGGTAAAAAGCCTCTATGTACTCTATCGTGAAACCACCAGCTTCTTTGTGCCAGAACTGATGAAACTTGATTTGCAACAGCTCAATCGTTTTGCCGAAGATGACCGTTTTACCGATTACCGTCATTTCATTAAAGAAATTGGCAGAAACAAAGAACATATTCTATCCGATACCGAGGAAAAACTGCTTTCCTCCTTTGGCGAAATCGCCGGAGCACCGAAAAGTATTTTTCAGACCTTAAACAATGCCGATCTTAAATTTGGTCAGGTGAAAAATGAAAATAATGAGTCGGTTGAGCTAACCCATGGCCGTTATTTAAGTTTAATCCAAAGCAATAATCGAGATGTGCGTAAATCGGCTTACAACGAATTGTATCGGGTTTACAGATCCTTTAAAAATACCATTGCCCAAACCTTTATTAATTCTGTCAAGAAGGATTGCCTCTATGCCCGTCTGCGTAAATACAATAGTGCCCTGGAAGCCAGCACCTTCGCAGATAATGTTGATGTTTCGGTTTGCAACAACCTGATTGACTCTATTCGCAATAATGTCTCGCTGCTCCATCAATATATTGAATTCCGTAAAGAGGTAATGCAGCTCCCGGAACTAGCCATGTACGATCTATATGTGCCCCTGGTAACAGAACATAATAAAAAATACTCTTACGAAGAAGCAGTCGACATGATCCTCAAGGGTATGCATAAGTTAGGGCAGCAATATGTCTCCGACCTAAGTCAAGGTCTAGCGGAGGGATGGGTGGATGTTTATGAAAACAAAGGGAAAACTTCAGGGGCCTACTCCACCGGAGCCTATGGTTACCATCCTTATATTCTTTTAAATTATAACGGCACCATCAATGATGTGTTCACCTTGGCCCATGAGGCTGGTCACGCCATGCATACCTTCTATTCCCATAAAAACCAGCCCTATCGCAACGCCAGCTACACCATTTTCGTAGCTGAAGTGGCTTCGACCCTGAATGAAAACCTGTTAATGAAATATCTTCTGGGTGAAACCAAGGATAAAAAGGAAAAGCTATTCCTTCTCAATTATAATTTAGAGCAGGTACGCACCACGGTATTCCGCCAAACCATGTTTGCCGAATTTGAAAAGATTACCCACGACAAGGTGGAGCAAGGGGAAAGTCTAACCCCGGAAAGTCTGTGCGAAATCTACTATGATTTAAACAAATTCTACTATCAAGGTGTGCAAATGGATGACGAAATAGCCATGGAATGGGCACGTATCCCTCATTTTTACAATGCCTTTTATGTCTATAAGTACGCCACTGGTTTCAGCGCGGCTGTAGCCCTGGCCAACGGCATCCTACAGGGCGGCCAGGTCGAATTGCAAAAATACCTTGATTTCCTGGCCAGCGGCGGCAAGGATTATCCCATTGCGTTACTTAAAAGGGCCGGTGTAGATATGGCCACCCCTGAACCAGTGGAAGCTTGCTTGCAATCCTTTGCCGAAAATATCAAACTGGCTTCTGCGTTAATCTAGTGCAGCTATTCCAGGATAATAGGATCCCAAAATAAGAGTCGGCCGCAATGGCTGCAGTTAATTACGTCCCTTTCATATTTTAGCTCCTTGATTTTCTCGATGGAAATACCCAAATGGCAACCGGAGCAAGCACTCCTGGTTACTCGTCCCACTGGATCAGGATATTTTGTTTTTAACTGCTGGTATTGTTGATATAAATCTTTATCCAAACTGACAATTAATTCTTCCATTTTGCGGGCCGTCGCAGCGGCCTGCTCTTTTATTTCTTCTTTTTCCTTGACATACTGCCCATGCAATTCCCTATATTTTGCTGTTAACACATCTAAGGCGGCCTTTTCCTTTTGCCATTCCTGTTTTATATCTTCCTTCAGCTGCATTTTTTCCAGTTCCAAATCCTCCAATTGCTGAATATCCTGCTGCAGCCTTCGCACCATTTGTTGACTGCCTTCTATTTCCTTGAGATGCAGGGAACCATCATAGATTTTGGCACTGATTTGCTCACTTTTTGCTTGAAGTACTTGGTTCCTTTGAGACAATTCAAGATTTTGTTCCTTGGCCTTCTGGTGGTTGACCTTTAATTTTTTAAGGGTGTCTTGGCCTAATTCAATTTCTTTTTTTAACTGCCTCAGCTGCTGCACCCTTTGATCACCCGATTGTTTAGCAGCAATACCTTTCTGGTATTTTTCCAGCAGTTGTAACTCCCATAGTTTACTAAGTTGTGTCATAAAAGATCCCCCTTTAACGATTATAAGAAAAATAAAAGGATAAGGGACATAAGCCCCCTACCCTATAACACCATAAACGGGTCAGATTGACGTTTGGTAAGCATAACTTCGACGGCCAGATTTTTCTCGCCTGTTACTTGAACCAGTTTTTTTTGCAGTTCGGGCAAAATAATATGTTCGGTGGCAAAATGACCCGCATCAATAAAGCTCAGCCCCGCTGCCAGCATATCCTGGGCAGTATGATACTTGATATCGCCCGTAATATAGACCTCTGCCCCCTTGGCAGCAGCTAAGGGCCATAATTCTGCTCCGGAGCCACCACAGACAGCTACTTTATTCACGTTCTGCCACAGGCTGCCCCCCACCTTAACCGAAGCCAAGCCCAGGGCTTCTTTTACTGTAATAATAAAATCAGCAAAGACTTTAGCCTCCATTAATTGGCCCATTCTGCCTAAGCCAACGGTGGTGGGCTGATTTTCCAGGGGATACAGGTCATAGGCCACCTCCTCATAGGGGTGTGCCTGTAGCATGGACTTGACCACCTTTTTAACCTTACTATTGGCTACAATGGTTTCTAAACGTATTTCTTCCACCTGTTCCAATTGTCCCTGCTCTCCAATAAAGGGGTTGCTCCCTGTCAGCGGTCGGAAGGTGCCGGTGCCCCGGACACCAAAGGTACAGTCACTGTAGTTGCCGATCCAGCCGGCACCAGCCTGGGAAATGGCCTGGTGCACAGCCGTTATCTCTTGTATCGGTACAAAAACGACTAATTTATAATATTTTTCTCCCTTGGCAGGATGTAATATTTCAATATTTTGCAGCCCCAACTGCCGGGCCAACTGCTGGTTGACACCACCTGCAGCACTATCCAGATTGGTATGGGCAGCATAAACTCCAATATTATTAGTAATTAACTGGGAAATCATTGCCCCCCTGGGTTGATCCAGGCGAATGCTTTTGATGCCTTTCATAAACAGCGGATGGTGAGAGATAATCAGGTCTACTTCTTTTTCCACCGCTTCCTGTACAACAACAGCATCCACATCCAGGGCCAGCAGTACTTTGCTTACCTCCGCCCTCGGGTCACCCACCTGCCAACCACTATTATCCCATTCCTCGGCCAGGTGGCCAGGGGCGATGTTCTCTATGATGGATACGATATCTTTGGCTGTTGCCACTGTAAACACCTCCGATTAGCTGTTAGCTTTCCAACTTTCCAACTAATTCCCTAAGCTGCTCAATCTTTTTCTCAATGAATACGGCCTTGGTTTGGGCTGTGGGACGGGAGCTTTTTTGTAGGCCGTCTAAGACTCGCTGGTATTTTTCTTCTAATTTATGTATATATCGCTTTAAAAGTGGGTGTTTCTTTTCTACCAGCCTTGGACCCACCTCTAAAAGGATCGGGTCACCTACATCCTCCTGACCCCTTTCTGCCACAAGTACCGGATATAGTCGGTCATCCTCCACCAGCATTTCTTCATCCTTGAGTCTCCAACCATGCTGCAGCAAATATTCCCGTAGGTCTCTCTCATCCGCCATGGGCTGTAGTATTAACCGGGACACCTGGGCAGCAACCTGCGGTGAGGCTGCTACGATATCCCTTATGGTGCCGCCACCCATGCCAGCAATGACAATAACATCTGCCTCACCTGGCTCTAGTACCTGTAACCCATTGCCCAAGCGAAGGTCAATTTTATCTTGGACACCCCTTTGTTGTACATTGGAACGGGCAGCCTCCAAGGGACCCCTATTAATGTCCACAGCAATCACTTTGGGGCAGATATCTTGAAGCACTAAATAAACCGGCAAATAACCATGATCGGTACCAATATCAGCAGCAACACTTCCCTGCGGTACATATTGTGCCAGGCATTTAAGTCTTTTGCTTAAATTAATCAATGTATCTTTCCTCATACTAGTTATTTCTCTGACTAAAGGGGTAAATCCTTTATTACTAATGAGTATACCCTAAAATAGTAAAAAAAAGGTACTGGCGAGGCCAGTACCTTTTGGATTAACGCTTAAGCGGAACGATAAAGCTTGGTTAGAACGAATTCTTTATGACCCAGGGTCTCGGCGTTCGTGTTACGTCCGTTCAGGGTGCGAATCATCATTTCCATTAACTTATCTGCAGCACCGTCCAGATCCATTTCACCGCGCAGGATACCAGTAAGTTCTACGTCAATGTGCTCAGACATGGTTTCTACGGTGATGGGGTTAGCAGATACCTTAATTACAGGAACGATGGGGTTACCCACAATGTTGCCCTGGCCGGTTGGAAAGAAGTGCAGTACGGAACCAGCAGCAGCCATCAGGGTTACACACTCAGCAGCAGCTGAGGAAGTATCCATGAAATGCAGACCTTTGCCCTGGGGAGCTTCAGCTGGAGTCAGTACGCTTTGTACTTTGGCTACTTTACCGATCTTTTGGATGTTGCCAAGGGCTTTTTCTTCGATGGTGGTTAAGCCGCCGGCGATGTTGCCCTGGGTGGGCTGGGTGCCGCACAGGTCTACACCTTGGCTCTTAATGAACTCATCATAAGCGGTCCAAGTCTGCATAAACTTTTCTCTTACTTCTGGGGTAGCGCAACGCTCTGCTACTAAGTGTTCACCACCGGTTAACTCGGAGGTTTCACCAAAGAACAGGGTCAGACCCATGGGGTCCAGGCGGTCATACAGACGACCGATGGAGGGGTTAGCAGCTAAACCAGAGGTGGTGTCAGACTCACCACATTTGGTGGAAACGGTTAGTTCATTTAGTTTGCATTCAGTTCTTTGCAGTTCAGTGGCGTACTGAACGAATTCTTTGGCTTTCCAGGAAGCCATTTCCACGGTTTTGAAGTCACCATGACGCTCAATGTAGAAACCAGCAACTGGTTTACCAGTCTTAGCAATACCTTCAACAACCAGATTGGTCCAGTTGGGTTCGATACCAATAACAACTACAGCAGCAACGTTGGGGTTGCAGCCAGTACCGATAAGGGTACGGAAGTGCAGATCCAAATCTTCACCAAACTGCAGGCGGCCATAGGGGTGAGGTAAAGCCATGGTGCCTTGTACATGTTTGGCAACTGCTTCGCAGGCTGCGTTGGAAATATCATCTACTGGTAAAATAATTACGTGGTTACGGCAACCAACTGCACCGTTTTCACGGCGATAACCCATAAAAGTTGGGATGTTCATAATGTTTACCACCTTTCCGTTTTCAAGTTGTGAGTATGTACGTGTTCACCTTTTTTGATGTCAGCTACGGTTTTACCAACGGGGATATGGTACTTGATCATTCTTTCACCATTGGCAATGTCTTTCAGGGCAATTTTGTGGCCCAGAGGAATGTTGCTAACTGCTTTAATTTCGATGGTTTGGTCAGAGTCTTGAATTTTACCGGTTACAGTTTCACCAGCTTCGATGTCAGCCACTGCTACCCCAACCATATCTTCGGGGTCGTGTACCAAGAATTTAATCACGGAAACTCCTCCTCATTATTATGTATTGTCTATAGAACTTTCACAGAGGGTTACTATACGCTAACCTTCCGTAAGCTCAAATCTATATTGGTATGTGGTATTACCTTGATATAACTGTAACACTGTTATTTTTGCAAGTCAACTAACAAACCTGCGAAATATAGTCTTGTCTCGCCATATTTTCTATTTGACTCCACATTTCCCGTTTTTCCAGCTTTTTTCACCTGTTCTTCTGTAGCAGAAAATTGCCATAGGAATCGGCACAACTAGGAACATAGAAATGTTCTGATACTGTCCGCTGCAAAGACTGTGGCAGCGCCAAAGTGATAAAGGGGTCAGGCTCGCACGAGTGCAAGCCTGACCCCAACCTAATGACAAGGGTTAATTATAGTGTTTAGAACAGGATTCCTGCGGGAGTTGGCACATCAAGGAACAACGAGAAAGTTCCATATACTGCTGCGATCAAAATCACAGCAAAGACAGTAGAGACTCCTAGAGACTTAATCGTTAAGCCTTTATCACTGAGGTACCAGGACACCAATACCAAAAATGCAAAACTAGTTACGTAGAAACCAATAAATTTAATACCTATAAGGTACAAAGCAGTGGCCACAACAATCACCGCACCACGTGTATAGTTAATATCCGTTTTGTCTTTGGCCTCTCCACTATTGTCACGAACACCTCTGACAATCATATAAATACCGGTAATCACCAGAAAGATCTCCATAGTCATTGGGTAAATATTACTTTCAAATGCCAGCTCGGTACCCTGTACATAAAAAGCCAATGCAACCAGAATACTAACCAGTCCTGTTAAAATATCTGCAACTTTATTAGTCATTGGAAGCACCTCCCTCAGCTGCTATGGACTTGGCGGCACGTCTTTTAAGCATTGCCGGAGTAAATACGGAAGCTAGGGTCAAGAGAATCAATACCAGAGAAATGGGGTTAGTAAAGAAGACAGTCCAAAGAGAGCCTTCTGCACCGGCAAGGGACAGTGATTTACTCAGGTTTTCTTCGACGATGGGGCCAAGGATAATACCCAGGGCCATGGCACCGGTATCGAGACCAATACGACCGCCAAAGTGACCAATTAAACCAAAGACGATCATCATGACAACATCCGTCATGCTGTTACGGATGGCATAGGAGCCAATTACAGAAAGTACAACCACACCAACACCTACATAAGTGGTCGGTACGTTTAGAATTCGCGCAGTACCTTTAATTAAGAACATACCGATAATAAACATCAAGATGTTAGCTACAATTAAGGACATAATGAAGGTATAAGCTACATCACCGTTTTCACTGAAAATCTTAAAGCCAGGAGCGATACCGTGAGCCAGCAGCCCACCCATGATGATTGCTGCCACAGCACTACCAGGGATACCCAGTGTCAGCATGGGAATCAGTGAACCACCAATAACTGCGTTGTTAGCACTCTCAGAGGCCACAACACCCTCAATGGCACCTTTACCAAATTTTTGGGGGTTTTTATCCCAACGCTTGGTTTCGTTATAGGTAATAATAGAAGCAATTTCACCACCGGCACCGGGCAAAATACCAACAAAGGTACCGACAATCGAAGAACGCATAATATTGGTTTTGCAATCTTTCCAAATCTTTCTTAATACTATTCCTAATACACCTTTTCTCTGTTTATAATCGGCAATAAAATTGTCTTTACTACCAATCAGTGCAATTACCTGGGAGAATGAAAACAAACCAATCATCGCTGGAATTACATCAATACCTGCTACTAATGAATCCGTGCCAAAGGTAAAACGAGGAGTACCAGCCGTGGGGTCTAAACCGATACCTGCAATCAGCAGACCAAGAGCACCGGACATAAGCCCTTTCAATACGTTATCCATGGACATGGCTGCAATGGTACTTAAACCAAAGATACACAGCCAGAAGAACTCCGGGGCACCAAACTTTAACGCAGCGGTAGCCAAGGGTACTGCCAAAAACATCAGAGCAATCGTACCAACGATACCACCGAAGGCAGAGGAAAACAAGGAAGCAACCAATGCTTCATCCGCCCTACCCTGGCGGCAAAGGGGCCAGCCATCAAAGGTTGTGGCCACTGCTGAAGGTGTTCCGGGCGTATTAATCAAGATAGCTGAGTTACTGCCACCATAAATAGCACCGGAATAAATGGCACCTAACAAAACAAGACCAGTTGAGGGATCCATGGCAAAGGTTAGGGGAACCATCAGAGCCACACCCATGGTAGCTGTAAGACCGGGGAGAGCACCGATAATAATACCTCCTGCCACACCAAGAGAAGCAACTAATAAGTTAATTGGAGTCAATGCATTTAGCAAACCTGCTAGCATTTGTTCAAACAAAGGTATCCACCCTCTTTCATTAGGATATGGTGATATTTGGTAGGAAACCACAAGAAATCATTTGCTGAGGACGATCCCAGTAACTAATATAACAAATATGGTTCCTTTATGCACTAGTTCAGTGGCTTACACATTTGTACATGTATTCATTTGGTTGGTTAGCATAGAAAATATTAGTTAAAATATCATTATTTCTTGCCTAATATATTCCTGAGGTGTTCCTTAGTCCCATTACGGGCAATTATTTTATAATACTCATCTTCATAAATTTGCAAGCTATTATTTAATCATTAAACAATCGTTCTTGATCATCTCTTCTTTAAGGGGTAGGGGATTCATTCCCTACCCCTTATCAATCGTTGTTACTTTTTGAGCAGGTCGTATTTGGTTAGCAGTTCTTTTGCTCTTTCATTCTCTCCCATAACAAATTTCTCAAATTCACTACCATTCATATATTCATGAGGCTGTCCGGCCTTTTCCATATCCTTGATATAATCAGGATCGGTGCAAATCTTTTCGAAAGTATCCCGCAGGAATGTCAAACTTGCTTCAGGAATGCCTTTGGGTGCCACAAAACCACGACGAATATCGGATACGACATTGACTCCCAGTTCCTTTAGAGTCGGTACATCAGGCAGTGGCTCGTACTTTTCCTCGGTAGCAATACCCAGAATGGTCATGGAATCCAAACTACGCATTACATCGTTGTAGTTACCAACCATGGCATCCAACTCACCGCCCAGCAGGGCTGCGTTTTGGTCAGCGGCACCCTTATAAGCAATCTGGGCAACCTGAATACCGGTCTTATCTTGCAGGTCCAATAAGGTCAGGTGGTGACCAGTGAAGGTACCAACAATACCCATTTTAAATTTTCCGGGATTAGCCTTGGCATAATCAATAATTTCTTGAACAGATTTATATTTGCTGTCTTTTCTAACTACGATAACCTGAGGATCATTTACAACCTGAGCAATGTAGTCAAACTGATCAACACTAAACTGTGCACCTTGTCCCAGGGGCTGCAGGTTCATGTGAGGAACGTTTACACCACCAATGGTATAGCCATCGGCCTTGGCCTTGGCAATTTCAGTGAACCCAATGGCCCCACCGGCACCAGGCTTATAAACAAAGACCCAGGGTTGATTTGGTACATATTTGTTCCAGTATTTTTGCATAATCCGGGCCTGTATGTCACTGGAACCACCAGCTGTGAAAGCGATAACCATATTAACTGGCTTTTCAGGGTACTTAGAGGCAGCGTCACCACCCTTATCACCTTCTTTTTTACCAGCACATCCGGTTACCAAGCCAAGGGTCATGACTAAAGTTAAAACAATTGCTAGTAACTTAATTTTGCGCACCAAAAGACCTCCCTCCAATTTTTGAGCTAACATCTGTGTTTTCACATAGCCAGAACCAAACCACGAGAGCATTAATTCTGAATATTTTACCAATTTAGAACAAATTGATTAGTCTTATTTTTCTGCTTACTTCACTCTAATTAACAAAGATTCTATTATTGGTAAAGGTACTGACCTTCAGTCAGTACCTTTACCTTTCAGTAAATTACCTACTGAATTAAGCGGAACGATAAAGCTTGGTTAGAACGAATTCTTTATGACCCAGGGTCTCGGCGTTCGTGTTACGTCCGTTCAGGGTGCGGATCATCATTTCCATTAACTTATCTGCAGCACCGTCCAGATCCATTTCACCGCGCAGGATACCAGTAAGTTCTACGTCAATGTGCTCAGACATGGTTTCTACGGTGATGGGGTTAGCAGATACTTTAATTACAGGAACGATGGGGTTACCTACAATGTTGCCCTGGCCGGTTGGGAAGAAGTGCAGTACGGAACCAGCGGCAGCCATCAGGGTTACACACTCAGCAGCAGCTGAGGAAGTATCCATGAAATGCAGACCTTTGCCCTGGGGAGCTTCAGCTGGAGTCAGTACGCTTTGTACTTTGGCTACTTTACCGATCTTTTGGATGTTGCCAAGGGCTTTTTCTTCGATGGTGGTTAAGCCGCCGGCGATGTTGCCCTGGGTGGGCTGGGTGCCGCACAGGTCTACACCTTGGCTCTTAATGAACTCATCATAAGCGGTCCAAGTCTGCATAAACTTTTCTCTTACTTCTGGGGTAGCGCAACGCTCTGCTACTAAGTGTTCACCACCGGTTAACTCGGAGGTTTCACCAAAGAACAAGGTCAGACCCATGGGGTCTAGGCGGTCATACAGACGACCAATGGAGGGGTTAGCAGCTAAACCAGAGGTGGTGTCAGACTCACCACATTTGGTGGAAACGGTTAGTTCATTTAGTTTGCATTCAGTTCTTTGCAGTTCAGTGGCGTACTGAACGAATTCTTTGGCTTTCCAGGAAGCCATTTCCACGGTTTTGAAGTCACCATGACGCTCAATGTAGAAACCAGCAACTGGCTTACCAGTCTTAGCAATACCTTCAACGATCAGGTTGGTCCAGTTGGGTTCGATACCAATAACAACTACAGCAGCAACGTTGGGGTTGCAGCCAGTACCGATAAGGGTACGGAAGTGCAGTTCTAAGTCTTCACCAAACTGCAGGCGGCCATAGGGGTGAGGTAAAGCCATGGTGCCTTGTACGTGTGAGGCCACTGCTTCGCAAGCTGCGTTAGAGATATCATCTACCGGCAATATAATTACGTGGTTACGACAACCAACAGTACCGTTTTCACGGCGATAGCCCATAAAAGTCGGAATGTTCATTTGGATTACCACCTTTCAGTTTTTAGGTTATGGGTATGTACGTGTTCACCTTTTTTGATGTCAGCAACGGTTTTGCCAACAGGAATGTGGTACTTGATCATTCTTTCACCATTGGCAATGTCTTTCAGGGCAATTTTGTGGCCCAGAGGAATATTGCTAACTGCTTTAATTTCGATGGTTTGGTCAGAGTCTTGAATTTTACCGGTTACAGTTTCACCAGCTTCGATGTCAGCCACTGCTACCCCAACCATGTCTTCGGGGTCGTGCACTAAGAACTTAATCAATCGAAACTCCTCCTTTTTATATAGGTTATATAACCTCTTACAGGTGTTCGGGTAGCATCTCCGACTCCTGCAAAATTATTTTCTTAGCCTAAAGTTGGTACACCCACAGATTCAGCCAATTGATTTAACTCATTTAGTAATTGCTCCGGTACAGGAACACCTTCCTGTTTACGGGCATTGGCTTTGACGGTTCTGCGTTCGCCGGGAATAAAGATCTCTGTTACTCCCTCAGCCTTTGGTGTATCCTTAATCGCCTTTATCATTTGCTGCATTCTATCTTTAAATACATCAAGAGGCATAAATTTTGAAACATCTAATGCAATAAAAGAGTGTCCGATATCCACTGGTTCGGTGCTTTCATCGTAAATCCAGCCAACTTCTTTGCCTACGGCGGAGCCACTTAAAACACCGGCCATAATTTCTACCGCCAGGGCCATGGCATAACCCTTGGGACCTGCCATTGGCAGTACCGCACCAGCTAAGGCAGCTTTGGCATCCGTCGTGGGTTTACCATCCTTATCGATGGCCCAACCTTCGGGAATGTCTTTGTCCTGCTTAGCTGCCAGAATAATATTTCCCCTGGCCACGATACTAGAGGACATATCTACCACCACCGGCTGTTCTTCACCAGGGAAACCAAAGGCAATGGGGTTGGTACCAAAGTAGGATTCCCGTCCACCCCAGGGTGGAATACCAGAAGGTGTATTGGTAAAGGCCAAGCCAATCATACCGGCGGCCGCAGCCTGCTTACAGAAGTAAGCCGAAGCACCATAGTGGTTGCTGTGTTTTACTGTTACACCGCCCATGCCAGCTTCTTTCGCCAGGTTGATGGCCACTTCCATGGCTTTAACGCCAACCAATTGTCCCAGGCCGTTGTCTCCATCAAGCACAGCCACTGCCGGAGCAGTTTTATCTACTTTGATGTTGGCTTGAGGATTGATCCGGCCATTTTGGATACGGGTGGTGTAGATGGGAAGTCTGCTAATGCCGTGGGTATCTAAACCTTCCAGGCTGGTATCCACCAAAACATCTGCCACAATATCAGCATCCGCCTTGGGAACTCCCACCCCTTGTAACAGATTTGAGCAAAAGGTCAGTAATTTTTCCGAACTAAAATTCATTTGTAACCCTCCGGTTCCTAGTTTTATCTAACTACACATAATGAGCCTTGACCGCGAATAATTTTGGTGCATTCACGGGCCACCAGCTCGGAAGTGCGAACCTGTGCTTCTTCAGTAAGGCCAGCAATGTGAGGTGTAATAATAATGTTGTCCAGTTCCAGAAGTTTATTGCCAGTTGGAGGTTCCTTAGCCAAAACATCCAGAGCAGCACCGGCGATGGTTTTGGACTTAAGTGCCTCATAAAGGTCATCTTCATTGATCACGCCGCCACGTGCGGTATTGATGATATAGGATGTCTTTTTCATGGTGCCCAGGCTATCTTTATTAATTAAGTTTCTGGTTTTATCATTTAAGGGTACATGCAGGCTCACATAGTCTGATTTGGCTAATACTTCCTCCAGGGAGGTCATGCAAACACCAATGTCGGTGCAGGCCAGTTCATAGGGGGGTAAAAATGGGTCATACCCAAGTACTGTCATACCCATCGCTCTGGCTCTGGAGGCCAATCTTGCACCAATTTCACCTACACCGACAAGCCCCAGGGTCTTGCCATAGATTTCTTCCCTGGTCCAGAGTTTGCGGTTCCAGTTACCCTGCTTGACATCCTGGTTCGCCTTTTCCAGTGGACGTGAGAAGGCAAACATGGCAGAAAAGACATACTCAGCTACGGAAATAGCGTTGGCATTACGGGCAAAGACAACCGGGATGCCTTTTGCTTTGGCTGCTGCCACATTGATATTATCCAAGCCTACACCCAAACGGCCAACAACCTTTAAATTAGGGGCCTGGGTCATTAACTCTTCGGTTACCTTGGTTTGGTTCCTCACGATTAGAACATCGCAATCTTTGACGACTTCGGCTAAATTGTCACTTTTCCATAGATTTTGGTCATAGACAACTTCGCCCAATTCCCTGAGGATCTCCAGACCCTCTTCCCAGATTAGTTCGGTTACAACGGTTTTCATTTTTTCACCTCAAATTTATTATGAGAATCCCTCTGCTACTAGCAGTCAGTTTGAGTTAGAAAAGGTCTTGTACCAAAAAAGCATGAGTCTTTGGCTTTTGTGCCCTTTTCTGTAACACTTAGCTTCTTATTATTCTGGTCTTTTTCAGCAAAAATAATTATTGAATTTAGTTTCTTTCTAAGTAAAAATAATATTTGTTATGAGGAATGTTGCAAGGTATGTATTATTAGGTATGTGGTAATACCAGTCTTAAAAAGATAATACAATTATTCACTTGATTAGTCAATTATTTTTTGTCAAGAATACGACTTTGTTCGACATTGATAGTCATTTCACTACTATTTTCAAGCAAATTTGCCTTATTTTGCAATTGTTTTGCCTTGGTTGTCGAAATGTTTTCTGCTTCTGCTTTGACCTTATATTTTTTAATATATCTTGAGACATAATGTGAAATATAGTATATTTAGAACACTAGAGGTATTACCTTTATCGGTATGCCCAATTTTTTAGAGGTGAGAAATGTTTAATAATCGCATTGGACGTAGTGAAAGCCTTCGCACTGAGGTTGCCGATTATATAAGAAACCTTATAGCCACAGGACAATTAAAACCTGGGGATCGTCTGCCTACTGAAAGAGACATGGCCGAAAACTTTGGTGTAAGTCGTACTGTAATCCGGGATGCTGTAAAAACCTTGGCAGGTATCGGACTGCTGGATGTTAAGCACGGTGTTGGTATCTTTGTGGCTACCCCGGATGGCAGTGTGGTGGGACAGCACCTATCCCAACTTCTGCAGTATCATTTGGAGACGTTGGAGCATATTTATGAGGTTCGTATTCTTTTAGAGA
This sequence comes from Desulfotomaculum sp. 1211_IL3151, assembly GCF_036763075.1. Classification (NCBI taxonomy): domain Bacteria; kingdom Bacillati; phylum Bacillota; class Clostridia; order Eubacteriales; family Desulfotomaculaceae; genus Desulfotomaculum; species Desulfotomaculum sp. 1211_IL3151. The sequence continues at coordinate 35,813 of NZ_JBAIYV010000024.1, forward strand.
AGGCTGCTGCCTTTTGGGCCGCCCAGCGTTGTACCCCTGAGGACTATATTAAACTAAAAAATCTATTAGAAGAAGCCCATAATGTTGATGAGGCTGATTACCCTGACCGATTTGCGGAATTAAACCGCAACTTCCACATCCTGGTGGCAGAGGCCTCTCAAAACCCAGTGGTTGCTATTATGACGGAAAATATTTTAGATATGCTTGAGCATACCACTGTCGAAACCCACCGTATTCCAGGTCGCGCCGTCCGTTCGATTGACGAACATGAGCGTGTATTAACTGCTATTATTGAACACAAAGCAGAAGAAGCCAAGAAGGTCATGGAAGAACACTTAAGCAGTGTGTTGGAGACTCACCGAAAGGAAAAGAAGGAAAAAAGGAATTAGCCGTAGGCTTCAAACCATCCTCCATCTATGTCATCCCAAGCAGCACGAGGGGACGGTTCTTTTGTGTTGTTCTATAGAACAACACAAAAGAACCGTCCCCTCGTGCTACTTGCCTGTGCCGTTAACGACATAAAAAAACAAAACCCTTACCGATTTGGTAAGGGTTTTCTGGTGGGCGATGACGGGATCGAACCGCCGACATCCTGCTTGTAAGGCAGGCGCTCTCCCAGCTGAGCTAATCGCCCATATTTATTTGGTGACCCCTACGGGATTCGAACCCGTGTTACCGCCGTGAAAGGGCGGTGTCTTAGACCACTTGACCAAGGGGCCCTCTTAACATAGAGGTGAGATGTGAGAAGTTAGAGGTGGGATTCTTTTGCGAGAGGTTTTCTCACTTCCAACCTCTCACATCCCACTTCTCAATTGGTGGGCCCACCAGGACTCGAACCTGGAACCAGCCGGTTATGAGCCGGATGCTCCACCATTGAGCTATAGGCCCTTATATTTGGCTCCCCGAGTAGGACTCGAACCTACAACCTACCGGTTAACAGCCGGTTGCTCTACCATTGAGCTATCGAGGAGCATCATCACGAAAGTTATTATACTAGAACAACTCTGTGAGGTCAACCCATATTTTATTTTTTTATTATTTTAGTCCAGATAATCCTTTAATTTCTTGCTGCGGCTAGGATGACGCAATTTACGCAATGTCTTTGCTTCAATCTGACGAATACGTTCCCGGGTAACGCCAAATTTTTGTCCCACTTCTTCCAGTGTTCTAGCACGACCGTCATCTAAACCAAAACGCAAGCGTAGTACCTTTTGCTCCCGATCGGTTAATGTCTTAAGAACTTCGTCCAGTTGTTCGCGGAGGAGTGTAAAGGAAGCTTCTTCTGCTGGTGCCCTGGCATCCGCATCCTCAATGAAGTCACCTAAATGCGAATCTTCTTCTTCACCAATGGGAGTTTCCAGTGAAACAGGTTCCTGGGCAATCTTCATAATTTCACGGACTTTATCGCCGGAAATATCCATTTCCTTAGCGATTTCCTCAGGCGATGGTTCCCTGCCCAATTCTTGGAGTAATTGTCTGGAAACCCGAATTAATTTATTGATGGTTTCTACCATGTGTACGGGTATACGAATGGTACGAGCTTGGTCTGCAATGGCCCTGGTAATGGCCTGGCGAATCCACCAAGTTGCATAGGTGCTAAATTTAAAGCCTTTACGAAAATCAAATTTTTCTACGGCTTTTATCAAACCTAAATTACCTTCTTGAATTAAATCCAGGAATAACATTCCTCTGCCCACATAACGCTTGGCAATGCTTACAACTAGACGTAAGTTAGCCTCAGCAAGACGACGTTTAGCCTCTTCATCCCCTTGCTCCATACGTTTGGCCAGTTCGATTTCTTCCTCGGGGGTGAGAAGTGGTACCCGACCAATTTCCTTTAAGTACATACGAACTGGATCGTCAATACCAATACCCTCGGGAATACTTAAATCTACTTCTACTTCTACCTCTTCCTCGGGTGTATTGTCCACTGAGTCATCTACTTCCAGAGGCTCCAAATCACTGGCTAAAGGGACAACTTCAATACCCATGGCAGAAATTTTTTCATAAATGTCATCAATTTGATCTGGCGACAATTCGGTACCCTGAAGGGTATCCATAATTTCGTTGTATGTTAGTACCCCGCGTTTTTTGCCCTTTTCAATTAATTCTTTAACTTGTTCTACTTTCATTTCGTCCCTCATGTTGCCACTCCCCTTTCGGGCCCCTCGGATTTCATGATAAGATTAATCTTGCGACTCAGCTGGATTACTCCTTCGGTATCTCCGCTTTTCTCCGCCGCTGCCAACTTTATTAATAATTCATCAAGTTTTGCTTTTTCTCTTGCTCTTTTTATGGTATTAATTAAATCAGAAAGTATTTGATCTACATTTTCCCCCGGAACTTCTTGGACCAGTAAACTGCTTACAACTCCTTGGGATATTTCATCTAATTCATCCAATAATACAGAAGTCGAGTTTTGACCCTTTTCGAGATATATATCAAATATTTTCTGGTAAACACTATTTTGAAAAAAATCTTTACCTAAGTTTTGGAGGATCGGTTCTAGAGATTCTTTATTTTCTATGGCAAATCTTAATATACCTGCTTCAGCAACTGACCTTTTATCCTTTAATGGCGGAGGCAAAAAATTCCTCACACTCGGTATATTATGACTATTTTTTGTAAAATTATCCTGAATTGTAGGTTTTTTTCTTAAGCTTTTTTTGTAATTTTTAATTTCCTCCAGCACGGTCTCCCAGTTCACCTGCAAAACTGTGGCCGTTTGCTTAACTGTTTCTTCAAATTCAATGGCACTGGCCACAGAAGCCAAATTGGGTAACACCTCCTGTAGGATTCTTTGTTTAGCGCCTGGATTTTGTATACCGTATTTTTTTGCCGCTTGTAATAACTTATATTGAACCATTGGCATGGCATGCTCAATTACACTTTGCCAGCCAGATAATCCATGGGCTTGAATATATTCATCCGGGTCCTTTGCTCCAACAATGGTAGCAATTCTAACTCGGCAGCCTAATTCCTGCAGGATATCTGCCGACCTAATTGCTGCCTTGATCCCAGCGGCATCGGAATCATAGGCTATCACAACATCGTGGGTATAACTCATAAGCAAATTTCCCTGCTCCCGGGTGAAGGCTGTTCCCAGGGATGCTACGGCATTGGTCACACCATGTTGGTAGGTGGCTACCACATCCATATAGCCCTCCATTAACGCCGCATAACCAAGCTCTCTAATACCTTTGCGGGCTATGTGCAAACCGTAGAGAAGCTGCCCTTTTTTGAAAAACTCCCCTTCTGGTGAGTTTAGGTACTTAGGAGTATCGTCTCCCATGGTTCTGCCACCGAAGCCCACAACCCGCCCCTGGCTATCCCAAATAGGAAACATTACCCGGTGGCGAAACCTATCGTAATATCCCCCGGCTTCCTTTTTATGCACCAAGCCCAAATTCGTTAGTTCTTCGCCAGAAATACCTTTAGATGTCAAGAACTTTGTTAAGGCATCCCAGCCCGGTGGTGCATAGCCCAGCTCAAAACTTTCCCTGGTGCTGCCGGTAAGGTTACGGGTCTCTATATATTTTATTGCTGCTGAGCCAACATCTTTGGTTAAAAGAAAGCGGTAAAAGTCCCTCACTAAGCCATATATTTTAAAAGCCCTGTCTTTCTTGGCTTGCTGAATATTGTCCTTTGGTGAGGCCTCTTCCGGAACATCTATTCCTATTCTAGCCCCCTGGGTTCTGACCGCCTCGGGGAAAGAAAGACCCTCCACCATCATTAAAAACTTAAAGACATTCCCCCCAACGCCGCAACCAAAGCAATGAAATATCTGCCTCTCCTGGTTTATGTTAAAGGAAGGTGTCTTTTCCTGGTGAAAGGGACATAGGGCCAGATAATTCTTGCCGCGTTTTTCTAAAGCCACATAACGGGAAATGACTTCCACAATGTCCGATCTTTGCCTAATCTCTTCAATTACAGAATCCGGAATCCGCCCAGCCATCTATTCACCCCTTTGCTACCTTTCCTTACTTTTTTGCTATGGACAGGGGTTTTTCCCGTTTTTGGAATGCGCCCGGAATCCGAACTACAGTTTAAAGATTATTCGCTGCGATTAAAAAATCTCCTGCAACACTTCGACAATTTTTCTCATGGTACAGCTTTATTATTACCAATATTTGCATTGAATATAAACATTGAGCTATTCTAAGGGAAATCCTTTGGGGATGAATATTTTTTTGTATTGGGCCACAGCATAACGATCGGTCATGCCGGCAATATAATCCACCACGACCCTGGAAATTTCCTCATGTTCTATCCTTTGACGCATATCAATAGGTAAATGATGGTAGTTTTCAATATAATAAAGATATAATGCCCTTACTAAATACCTTGCCTTATCTTCTTCCTTTTTTGCCTCAGAACCAATATATACATGTTCAAACATAAAAGTTCTTAAGTTGTTCATGGCCCCTTGAATTTCTTTGCTCATACCTATTTCTGCTTTGCCCTTGCTGAATTGTATAAGATCAAAAACCATTGTATGAATCCGTTGACTATGTCTTACTCCTAATGCACTTAAACAATCCCAAGGAATATCCTGAATGTTAATGATCCCAGCCCTTAAGGCATCATCAATATCGTGATTGATATAGGCTATGCGATCCGCTATTTTTACGATTTGCCCCTCCAGCGTGATCGGTTTATTGGGTCCGGTATGATTAAGAATGCCATCCAAAACCTCATAGGTAAGGTTTAATCCCTGATCACCCTCCAAATGCTTTACAACCCGGATACTCTGCTCATTATGCCTAAAACCTAGATCATAGAGACTGGCAAGGACATCTTCACCTGCATGACCAAAGGGAGTGTGACCCAAATCGTGGCCCAGTGCGATGGCTTCGGTTAGGTCTTCATTCAGCCCTAACGCCTTGGCACAGGTTCTGGCAATTTGGGCTACCTCCAGGGTGTGGGTCAGACGGGTACGGTAATGGTCTCCCTCAGGGATAATAAATACCTGGGTTTTTAGTTTAAGCCGCCGAAAGGCCTTGGAATGAATAATCCTATCGCGATCCCTCTGAAATTCTGTTCTTACCGGACATGGTTCTTCCATTCTTTCCCTGCCCTTTGTATTCTTACTCAGGCAAGCAAAGGGTGATAAAATTTTTGCTTCTAGTTCCTCGGTTTGTCGGCGAATTTCCATCTTTCGATCTATCCTTTTTTCCTATTCCTTAAGGAACGAGTGGCTTGGGCCACTTCTGTCACACGGCGGCCTATGATCCTGCTGCGATTAGCAGCCAACGGATCGTCCTGGGCCGGTTTTTGGGCACAGGCACCGTGATGTCCGGGGTCATTCTCATAGGCTCCATCCCCAACGATGGTCATACCGTGTACCAACATAATGTCATGCAAAGCACGCACCGTAAGTTCTTGCCCCCCAAAACGAGAAGCACCTACCGTAACTGCGGCACCCACCACATCCACCAAGGCCTTTTCCTTGCGCAGGGCCCTGGTTTTATCCCAGAAAAGTTTCATTGGTGAAGCGATGGTACCAAAATACACCGGACTACCTAGAATGATGCCATCCGCAGCTTTTATAAGTTCCAACACATCGCCCAGAGGGGTATCCCGATAGCAGGCTCCCACACAGGGGTTGGTACAGGCATCACAAAACAGTGGATCTGCCGTTAACACGCATTCCGCCAGCTGAATCAGTTTTGTTTCTGCCCCCAGTTCACTGGCTCCTGCCAGTGCTTTGTTGAGCATAAATGCAGTATTACCATCGGCACGGGGACTGCCATTTAAACCCAGTATAATCATAATAAGCCTCCTCGTTTTTAAAAAATTGAGAGGGTATCATGATGCAAATAAATATGATATATTAGATAGCCTATAAAACTCTATGCCAGATCTTTTTTGATTAGACCGTTCCTTTCGCCTTTAGCTGTTCGCTTTTGGCTTCTAATGGCTAAGGGCTAATTCAACCGTTTTTAACGGTTTATAAATCGGTCCGCTGGGTGTGAGTGTGCTTTGGATCAAGTGAATGTTTGTGACTTGCCATTGGCCGAATTTTTCCTGCTTGTGTTTGGTAATCGCTGTCACCAACCTATCCGTATCGCTGAAATCTTTCATTCTTCCGAGGGTTAGGTGGGGAGAATATTTTCGATGTTCCGCAGGGAAATTTAAATTGGCTAATTTTTTATCTAAGGAGTGCTGTAGCCCTAGCAATCTATCTTTATCTCCATGTACCCCAGTCCAGAGCACCTTGGGATTCCCTTTGCCGGGAAAGGTGCCTAATCCCTGCAATGACAGTGTAAAAGCTGAAAATTGCTGACAGCTTTGCTGTATTGCTTCACCTATATCGTTGCACTTGTTTTCCGGAGTATCGCCGAGAAATTTTAGTGTCAAATGAAAATTATCTTGACTAACCCATTTAACCCCCGTTGTATACTCCCTTAGGGATTGCTGAACCTTATTTAGCCTCTCTTTTAAAACCAGAGGTATTTCAATGGCGATAAATAATCTTAAATTTTTCATCTAGCCTACCCTTTTCTATTGAGTTATTCGACAGCAAATAAGTAAATCCTCTTTGTGATTTTCGTTTTACTAAGATTTACCCCATGTGCCTGAAGTATGCTGAGTAAAGGGGTCTAAATTTGTCAAATCATATGGTTTTCGGCCTTGACTGCACGATTAACCATTTAGCCGTTACAGTTCGAATGTGAGTGGCACGACCCCCGTGCTTCTAAATTTATTTGAAACTTTTAAATAAAATTTGATTGGAGCCTTCCTGAATATGGACCCAAAAATTCCGAAAAGGAAACTGATCTGAAAAATATGTTTCAACTTTCGTCCCATAACTGCCATTTAATACTTTTTCCGTCTCGAAAACAGGTCCTTGTGCTAGGTAACGTCGTTCCTCTTTCGAAAAGGTTTTATCCGGTAGGATTAGATGAAATATAAACATAGCAAGTATAAATAAAAATGGCAGCATACACAGGATATTCTGGATAATAGCAAAATTATTTTTGTTCTTTATTAGCGATCACTCCTCCCGGTTAAAATCGAAAATAGATAAAGGGATTGTAAGTTGAGCCAACCATATATGCCGTTGAAAAAAACATTAGTATACAATAATACACGTTTACTGCTAAATTATAAATATTGCAATGGGTTCCTTTAAGTAATACCGCCAGTTTCTTCGGCCAAGGTGAAGCAGCAATGATACAAACAATATATAAGAGGGCATAAGCTTTTAGCTTCACAACTGCTTGGTCGCCAACAAGTGTGTTGCCGCCCACGCCAAACATGCTCAGCAGAAAATTCAACACATCCGTCAGGTTGGTAAATTCAAAAAACACCCAACCTATCGCTACAAACAGCAATACGTATAGATTACGAACAGCCTTTGGCCATCGTATCATGCTTTTCTGCAAAAACAGTTTTTCTACGATGATTAAAATCCCAAAATAAAGCCCCCATAAAACAAAATTCCAGCTTGCACCATGCCAGAGCCCTGTGAGAAACCATACGATGAGCAGGTTTCGTATCATTTTCCACTTTCCGACACGGCTCCCGCCAAGAGGAATATATACGTATTCCTTAAACCAGGACCCGAGGGAGATATGCCATCTCCGCCAGAATTCTGAGACACTTTGTGAACTATATGGATACCGAAAGTTTTCCTTAAAATAAAATCCAAACATTTTTCCCAATCCGCTGGCCATGTCCGAATAGCCGCTGAAATCAAAATATATCTGCAATGCAAAGGCAATCACTCCGGCCCATGCCATGAGCACTGAAATTTCTGCACCGGGCATGGCTTTTACTTCAGACCATAGCAGGCCTATCGGATTGGCAAGAAGTACTTTTTTTGCCAATCCGCACAGGAAGCGCTGCATCCCGGCGTAAAATTCTTCGAAATTTATGCTTCTGTCTGCTAACTGTGATTCAATGTCTGCATAGGTCACAATGGGCCCGGCCACCAACTGCGGGAACATCGTAATATAAAGAGCAAAAGAAATCAGGCTTTTCTGCGGCTTTATTTTTCCCCTATACACATCCATCACGTAGGATAGGGCCTGAAAGGTGTAAAACGAAATTCCTAGGGGCAGTGCCGGTGTTCCTACATTCAAATGCCAACTGCCAATGGAAGCTATTGTACTTATGATCATGCCGAAATATTTATAATAAGCAAGACAGCCTAAATTGAACACCAGACTGATGATTAAAAAAAGAGTCCTTTTCCGGCTGCTGGCAGCATCGCTACGTAAGAGAGTGCCTAGCCAGTAATTAATCATTATGGAACCGCACATCAATAACACATAGACAGGTTCTCCCCAGGCATAGAACAACAAGCTTGCAGTAAGCAGGACCACATTCCTCAAATGCTTTGCTGCCAAATAATAAAGAATTACTGTGAGCGGCAAAAAAGCAAAGGTAAAAAACAGGCTGCTAAAAACCATATGTCCCTCACTATAATGATTGGGAAAGTTTCTTCAGCCACAGCCGGTAAAATTCCTTCTTGAAATGAACACCATCTTCGGCGAATAAATCCGGATTTTCCTTTGCCAATGCCCCTATGTCTATATAATTAACGGATAACTTGCCCGCTAACGCCTGCAATAGCTCGTTGTATTCCTCTATTCTTCCATAGCGGGGCTCTTGTCTTAATGCCTCCTCTGTCACCGGTGTAATAGACTGGAGGTGTATTCTACTGTGGGGCAGCTCTTCCTTTATCTTGTTAACTAGTTTTGTTAAATCCTTTCTGAATAATTCTTTTGGATCAGCCACCGGCATGAGCATGTCATCGGACCCCAACATGATAAAAACGTTATCCGGTTTTTTTTCAACCAGAGTACCAATGTCATCATAAGTAAAACCGGCCGTTGCTCCCGCCCCGGCTATTACACCTTGCTTCGGCAGGATTTCATTAACTGTAAAACCTTCGGTAATGGAATCTCCCATCAACACACTGTTCTCAAACTTAGCAGCAACATCTTCTTCTACCGTTGTATTCCCGCAGGCAGTCAGGCCAATTAAAAGGATACCTGCCAGGAAACACCTTATTCGTTTTTTCATAAATAAATACCTCTTTTCTTTATTTGATACACCGATCTTACAGCAGCAAAATGCAGATCAGGTGCAGATCAAATAAAACAGCCATGAAGTATCCTTCATAGCTGTTCCGCGGGTAACCTATTAAATGATTGGGCTAAGCGTAAAACAATGCTTTAGGGCTGTACCGGCAATGCAAAGAAAAAGCGGACGCCGTCTGACGTATTTGCCACACCATAAACCGCTTGATGAAGTTCCAGGATTTCCTTCGCTATAGAGAGCCCCAGACCCGTACCGGCCTTGGCTGTCCTGGCCTCCGCACGGTAGAATTGGTCCCATATCCTTTTCCTGTCTTCCTCTGATATTGGCTTCCCCTGATTTTCTATGCTAATTTCCGCCGTTTGTCCCTTGTCTCTTACCGTAATTATGATGGCCTGTCCCTGCTCCGTGTGCTGGATGGCATTACTGAGAAAATTAGTAATCACGCGACTGATCAGCCCTTTATGCCCCACTACCATTTGAGGACAAAGTTTTAATGTAAGGGAGAGGGTTTTCTCCTGTATCTGCTCAGCCAGTGATCTGCATACTTCGGTGATCGCCTTATCGATTTCAAAAGGAGCCATTTCAGGCCGATAGGTACCGGATTTAAACTTAGCCAGATCTAGCATATTAACAACCAGCAAATCCATCCGCTGTATTTCATCGTCCATCGCCTGTACATAATGTTCCCTTTTTTTAACTGCAATGCCGTCTTTTAAAATGGATAGACAACTTTTCATAACAGCAAGCGGCGTTTTTAATTCATGAGATACCCCGGCAATAAATTCCTTCCGTGTATTTTCCAACTGTTTCTCTTTATCAAGATCCTGTTTCAGCTGATCAATATGCGTTTCGATCCGGCTCGACAAGTCATTGATATTTTGAGATAACTGACCAATTTCATCCTCGGAACGCACCGGCAACTTTTCCCTAAAATCCAGGTTTGCTATTTGCCCTGTAATGCGGTTGATCGATATCAGCGGTTTGGCTAGCCACTTCGAAAAAACAAATGCCAAAACGATCACATACAAAAAAATAAATCCGAAATAGTAAGGATAGAATTGTCGCATGACCGCTATGGCCTCATCTACCGGCTGAAGGGAGGTCATAGCAAAAATATATCCCGTTGCCCCATTTTCAATAACTGGTTTAATGATTACCTTATATTCCGCAAAATTTTCTATTGCCCTACGTTCTTCTGTATGCTGAAGAGGTTTCGAGGTATTCGCCAGCAGACCCACTTGAAATTCCTTTAACTGTTTCAAAAAGAAAGGTTCATGGTAAGGAAACGAAATATACTCTGCTCGTTCCGGAAATACAGTTTTTGTTACGGTTCCTCTGTATAGGCCCGTGCTCAGGTGATCATAGGCTTTATCGGCATGAGGGCCATGCAGCCTGTTTGCAATGTTTAAATTTACGACTCCCGTTGAATTAGTCTGTATATGATACGGTATTCTTTCATTTACTATATTAACAGTATCAATAACCACCTCATCGCCGACCTTGAGTGAAAAGAGTACATCGGAGGAGAATTCCCCTTCAAAGGAGTACATCGGTATTCGTAAATTACCCTGGGATTCATTCTTCAATTTCACTTCAATATAGTAATTATCTACATCCCAAATACGTCCATATTCATCCAATTTTGTAATCCAAATATGGTTATCCTTATATAGTTTCTCGGATGCTGCTTCTGCCCCTTTTTTCGCTGCCAGGCCTAAGTACTCGTTCATATGCATTTTGAGGATATCGGATTTTTTATTAATATAATATCTCTCAAAAAAGTAATTTTGCGTGATGCCAATAAATAAAAACATCAAAGAGAATAATAGCGTTGTCAGCACAAACCATTTAAAAACAATACTTTTTTTCATAGCTATTCCTTTGCGAATTTATATCCTGAACGGATAACCGTAACAATACGGCTGCCTTTGCTGCCTAGCTTGGCACGCAGGTTTCGGATATGACTGTTTACTGTCTTTTCATCACCGTAAAAGTCATAACCCCATATCTTGGAAATGAGTTGCTCTCTGGTAATTACAATTCCTTCATTTTGCATTAAGTAAGCAAGAATTTCAAATTCCGTATGAGTCAAATTAATTGTATTACTCTCTACAGTAACAAGTCTTGCTCCCATATTTATCACAACACCGCCACTGGATAGCAGCATTCCATCCATCGTATCCGCGTGTTTTTCAAGAAATCGTTTCACTTTTGCCATTAAAACACGGGGACTATATGGTTTGATGAGATAATCATCCGCTCCCAGCTCATAGCCCAGAAGAGAGTCATCCTCATCGGAACGAGCAGTTAAAATGATGATCGGGACACTGGAATTTTTTCGTATTCTCCGGCATACGGACCAGCCGTCAACCTTCGGCAAAACAATGTCTAATATAACTAAATCAACAGAATTTGATTGAAATAGCTCTAATGCTTTTTCTCCATCCGCTGCCTCTAATACCTGATAGCCATCCTCGATTAGATAGTCCATGATCACTTCACGTAAAATATCCTCATCTTCAACAACCATTACTTTATTCATCCCATATCTCCATCTGTATTCTTACAAATTTAATTATAATTGTTAACGAGAAGGTGCTCAGCCAGGAAACCAGTCACTCCTTAACGAATATCGTAAACTTGCCTCTAGGCAGCATTCATATATGCTTATCATGCTACCACTGAATCAACACGCAAATTACATACGTTGCCTTAACTCCTTCAGTTCTCGTGCTTTTCTCATATACTCTTCATTAAGGCCTTTCTTCTCCTCCTCACTTAACCGATCATTCAATTTTCCACCAATGCATGCTAAGTCACATTCAAGTTGCAAGATACGGTTGCGAATTGTTATTAAATCCAATTGGCCATTATTTTGTGTACATTGATTTTTTCTCTTGCGTAGGTAATACTCATAATTTCCTTCATAGCATTTCAGTGAGCCATCCTCAAGAAGCAAGACTTTAGTGGCAATCCTTTGTACAAAATAGATATCATGTGAAACAAATAAAATACCGCCCGCATATTTCTCTAAGACTTCTTCGATTTTTTCCTTAGCAGCGATATCTAAATAGTTGGTAGGTTCATCCAGAACAAGAAAATTGGCGCCTGATAAAATCAGCCTGGCAAATGTAACTCTGCTTTTTTCTCCCATGCTCAACCCTTTAATCTTCTTGAAAACATCGTTTTTCCTAAAAAGCAGGCAGGCAAGCAGGGTTCGGATATCTTCTATTGATTTATTTGAAGCCATAACGTTATCAAGGATATTTTTATCAGCGTTAAGCTCTTCAAATTCTTGAGAGAAGTAGCCTATTTTAAGGTTCGGATCTAAAGATAATTGACCTTGAAAATAACGGTCAACACCACATAGTATTTTTAAGAGCGTGGTTTTACCCGCTCCGTTATCCCCCAACAGGGCTATCTTTTCACCTCTGCCAATCGTAAATGACAGGTCTTGGAACACAACATGATCTCCAAAAGCCCTGGATATTTGGTTCGCCCGTACAACAACAGGGGATAGCTTGTTGCTTTGAATATGCAGTTTGTTGATAAAATCAAAAGCCGGCAGCGAAACGTGCAACGGTTTTTCCATTCTATTACTTACTAAGCGGGCAAGTTCTTTTTCCTTTGCCTTTATAGCGCTAGCCTGCGTTTTGGCGGCATTTTTATAGTCAGAACTTTTTTGCGCGCTTGCCAGCCAGTTTCTTCTATGTCGGATGGCCTGTTTTAATTGTTTAATTCGCAATTGCTGTTTTTTATATTCTCTGGCAGTATGTTTGTCTTCGTTTTCCTTTTGTATTTTATACGCTGAATAATTGCCTTTATAGGTCTTTAAACCAGTGGCGGTTAATTCCCAGATGCGGTCTGCCACACGATCCAGCAAATATCTGTTGTGCGATATAATTAAAACCGATTGTTTGATTCGCTTGATAATCCTTTCCAAGGACGCTGCGCTAGATCCATCCAAATGATTCGTAGGTTCATCAAGTATCAACAAATCAAAATCCCTTGTAAGGACTTTGCAAAGCATGAGCTTTGTTTTTTCGCCGCCGCTTAAACTTGTACCCTCCTGACCCCATAAAGATTCATGGATTTCCATATGATGCAACGATTTTTTCACGATCGTATCAATTGATTCATACCCATCCCAATTTTTGCTAACCTCTTTATACACCTCTTCGTACACGGAAGCACCCGGGTCAAATGCCGGGTATTGTTGCAGATAAACGATGCGTGTATTCTGTGGAGCATACTCAATGCTCCCCGTATCCGGGTTTTCCAAACCAGCTAAAATTCTGGAAAGTGCTGTCTTCCCTATGCCGTTTTTACCAATAAAGCCAATTTTGTCGCCATCACCAATTCTACCGCTAATGTTTGCCAGTACCATCTTGTCATGGTAACTCTTGAATATTCCCTCAAATAATATATTCATTTAGCCCCTTCTCCTTTTTCAATTATTTGCGGAGAAGGGCACAAAAAAAGACGACGGAGTACATCCTCGCCTTTGTTTCTTAACTGTATTTACAGAATTTACAGAACAACAAAATAAAAACAGTCAGCAATAAAGATGTGCCTTCTCCTGAATTACTCGATTAAATTTGTGGTTAATCAAAATTAATTCGGCTTTACACATCTTTTCTGCACCTCCTGTTTTTAGAGATAAGTTAATAATACCATATTAAACTTTAAATGCAAATATAGTAAAAACAATTAATCGAACAACCAGCAAAAAATAAGTCCTGCTACTTGCACAACAAAGATTTTAACCTAAAATAAAACGCTCATAAGCAATCTTTTTTCCCGTACTTGTTTTAAAATTATCATCTATACATTTTTTTATTTCTTGCTGTTGCTTTTGTATATCCATTACTGTTAAATTTTCTAACAAATCCGCTTCCCATTGTATTTGAAAATCGATTCCATCAATTTTGGAAGGTGTATGATGATTACCGATTATAAAGCATATCCTATCAATATTTTTGTCAAAGCCTACCTTTTTCAATATCTCTCGTGCCACCCCTGGTCCCTCTTTCTCTTGATAAACACCCTCTATTGAAGCATACTTTCTTTGTGCTTCAACGGCACCAATATCATGTAGTATTGCTACCATACGGATTAATTCTTTTTCTTCTTCTCCAATATTTTCATCTTTCATTATTTCTTCTGCATTTTGCAATACTTTAAGAGTATGCTCCACCCCGAAAGGAATTTCTTTGAAGACTTCCTTCATCTCTCGAATAATTTTCTCTTTAAACATAGATTACCTCCACAGAATCAAAGCTAAAATTTTTGTTAAATTATCAACGCTTATTTCTTTTCGATTGTTTTCTCAACATTTTCTATTCAAATTGTTTCAATGGCACCTGTTAATATATTAAGTTTTTTAAGGACAGGAAGTGCTTCTTTGTCTGATGAATGGAATAACAACCACTCTCCTACATGAGTAAACCCCTCAAGATGGTAAGTGTCTGAAACAAGCGCCCGATCTGAACCATCTAACTCCATTCGGTAAACTCCCTCTCCTGGGTAGCCTACATCTTTAGAATGAAGGGAATAAAATATACCATTATCAGTAATTATATAAGATGAAACCTTTTCATCTACCAAAATCTGTTTTTGAGCGTTCTTGTCTACTTTAATCCGATTCAATCTAAAATCTTCCCCAATAAAATAGCAATAATCCTCCCTTATGGTCAAGTCTTTGGCAAAGACTTGACACTCAACTCTTCTATCGTTTCCATCAAGTCCTATGCTTTCAACATAACCATTGCCATCCCCTTCATGACTGAAGAACAGTCTGTCGCCATATAAGGCAATATCTGAAGCCTGAATCCTTAAGAATCTCTCAAGGTTTCTACCGTTAATATCCATTCTATATACATTAAAAACATCAAAAGGGTTAATAAAATAAATCCAATTTTCTTTCATATGTATATCGGAAAGATAGCTCAATTTGTATATTGTTTGATTGTCCGTTCCATCAATCTTAATCCTGTTAAGTGTTTTACCACTACTATAGAAAATCCAATCGCCTGCTATATTAAGTCTGCTTATACCTGTTCCACTTGCTTTCTGGATTAGATAGTTTTTATCTTGAAAATCTTTACTTGCTCTTATAAGATTAAGATGGTCTTCTACATAGAACACATACTCTTCATTTTCAACTCCAAATCCATAATTGTTTGTATTCTCATTCGTATTGCCAAGTACCCCTTGAGGTTTAATTTCAATTATTTCAACATCTTTCACCTGTGAATTGTGGTAACTCAGTCTCAAACTCCAAAGAACCCCTTCGTCAAACAAAAATGGTATGGCTACTAAAACAATGACCAGTACGAATGCTCCAATACTTGTAACTCCCTTTGTCCATATACTACTTTTTCCCCTAATATCATTTACAAGAGCATTAACATAGTACCAGGGTCCTTCAATAATAGCAGTTTTATCAGAATACTGTATTTGTACCGTGTCTTTAATTAACATTCTAAAAGGAAAGTCAAACTCGGGTTTTATCAATAAACTGTTTTCCTTCTGCTCAAGAAGTTTCCACCTGCCTTTTTTAAGGATGGTTTCCAAATATTCAAAATCCACAACCTTTTCCTTCACTAATCTGTGTATGTAATTCTTGGTCCAAACACCTATACTAACTGCATATAAAATGATTCCATTCCAGGATAAGTTTATATCCCTTCCCAAAATAACCTCGCAGATAATAAAAAGCAGCAAAATTACGGGCAGATAAATATATATAGATCCTTTGATAACAAGGGTTAAAATGTTTTGTATTTTCTTCATCCTTTAGCTCCTTTTTATTTCGCAAACCCTGCTAATGTTCATTATAACATATTTTTCCATTGATAAATCTAAGACCTGATCAATAACAAAAACAGGGTACAGTCTTTTAAATTAATAGACCATACCCTTGTTCCAATTTTTTACTATGATGGAACCCTTCCACGCAAGCACATAATTTTTTAAATCAATAACGATGTCCCCAGGCAATCGTTCCATTCCTTCAGGACCTATCCATATAGGTTTATAAGGGCTGCCTTGCGGCTATTTTTTACCCGGATCTGCCATCTCCGCGCTTCCACAAGCTATTTCAACCCGATTCTTACCGCATTGTTTGGCCAAATAGAGTGCTTTATCCGCAAGGTAATAATAATCTTCTAAACTTTCACTTTTAATATCGCTTAGTAAAGATACACCAAAGCTGGAAGTAATTCGTAATTTAATCGACCCTATGATAAATCTTTCTTCCATAATTAATTTTCTTAGTCTTTCGGCAAAGGCATATCCTTCTTCCAAAGAAGTTTCGGGCATAAGGATAACAAATTCTTCTCCACCAAACCGGGATACAGTATTTGATTCTCTAACGTTGTTTGCCAAAAGAATGGCCAGTTGCCTAAGTATATTGTCACCTACCGGATGACCGTATGTATCATTAACGTTTTTAAAGTTATCAATGTCTAAAATTATAATAACCGATTCATGACCCTGGCGTTGCATTGAAGAAAATTCTTGTTTAATCAATTTGTCAAAAAAGCGCCTATTCGGTAAACTAGTAAGTGGGTCATAATATGCCATTTGTTCCAATTGTTTTTGTTGCCTTTCAATGCGCCACCTTTGGGTTATATTGGTGTAATTATAATGCCATAGAATAATGCTAAGCAAGAAACCAAGCCCAACGGCAGTAATTCCGTTGACTCGATTCGAAAGCAACACCTGCTGGTTAGTTATCGTTAACGCTATTAAATAATAATACGCCACATACGAGGTTAAATATATTATAAAGGAAATTAATGGTTTAATTAAAAAAACAACTCCGCTGATAAGGCAAATTAATAAAAAAGGTGTGATATTAGTCGTTACCAGTTGATCAAGCGTGACGATAGCAATACCAGAAGCCATAATAACAATCACCGCAATGTATTGCAATACGAACATGGTTGTATTTGGTTCTTTTCTGTTTTTCAGTTTACGGGTTGTTAAAAAAAAACCAATCATAAAAATAAGCAGTATAAAATGAGAGGCAATAATCCCTTGGCTCCACGTCTTCAAAACCAGTGTGTCATGGGATACCGTTAACGTAAATAAAAAAATATTGATAATACGTAACGGGATGGCAATAATTGATAAATAATAAATCCTGTTGGTATTAATAAGTGCACATTCACCTAACACGCTATTATTAGCATGAAACATTTTTAAAATTTCTTCCTTTATGACTGGAAATCTCCAGTTTTTTTGGGGAGTGCTTTTTATATGTTTCACCACCAATCTAATATTTCAATAGCTTATCGTGTGCCATACGGTGTTTGAGAATAATTCTTTGTTTTTGTTTCTTAGTAGCTACAACTTTCTTTCGGTCTTCTTTCCGTTTAGATTATCATAAACACCCCGTTATGTCATCCTAGATTATCTCAACGTCTATAACCTTGCAATACACGTGCGCCATTAAGAATTTATTATAATTGGTATCCAATTGTTCCAAGCCAATCTGTGACCTCTTTCGGTGTAACCGTACCGTTTACAGCAATGCCAGGCAGAATGATGGATTTTGAGCACGCTTTAGCTATATCATTTTCAATTTGGCAAAATCCACCACCCCCATGAGTACAAAAGGGAATTACTATTTTGCCTGTAAAATCGTGTTGCCTAATGAAGCTCATTACTGGCGGGGCTAGTGTTTTAAACCAGTTAGGAGTACCTATGAATATTGTCCGGTAATCATCTATTGACTCATTTCCAGATATTAGCTTAGGGCAAAATCCTCGAGAAATTTCATTTCTTACTTCTTTAGCTGCCGTATTATAATTAAAGGAATAATTCTTATCAGGAATTAATTCTCTTAAAGTACCACCCGTCTGTTTTGCTATTTCTAATGCTAAATTTTTTGTGTTTTGGAAAAGCGAATAATAAACAATCAGTGTATGGTTCAATATGTATCTCCTTTAGTAAACTTCCGATTTATCGAATTGTTTATAAAAATTCGTGTCACATTACTAAGAACAATACGAAAGGCTACAGAGATTTATAGCCTTTCGTTATAAGTAATACTATATTTGAGATTCTACATGTTTTTCTATCTTATCTATTAACTCATTAAAATTCGTAATGTTATATTTTGACTTTAAGATATGGATATTATTCTTACTTTCCTTCAGTAAATTTTTATATGAAGATAAAATGGACGATGGTTCTAAGCTTGCTGTGCATTTGCTGTATGCTTCATAAGCAGAAACTGAGATTTCCTTCTCCAAACTTTTAAATGGATTTACCCAATGTTCTGTTTTATTCTCGAGTAACCTTATTAGTTGTAAATAATATTTTTGAGAATAATATAAACATTCTAAGGAACGAGCCCATTCACCTCTTTTAAACACATTTATGCCAAATAGAATTGCATTTAGTAGGTTATTGAATACAAATTCAACATTCTCTGCCGTCTGTCTTTCTACTTTACAATCTTGCAAAGCCCGTAGTGATTTTCGAAGGCTACCATTTTTATCACAGAGACACATCGAATTGATATCTGGAAAGTACCCCACACTTGCAAAGGATTCGATAATTGTCATCTCACTACGAGGTAAAAAATGAAATTCACCACGGATCAAGTTAGTAAATATCACCACTTCTGAGCCATACTCATTAAAAAAATGAGTATATATTGGATATGCAGATGAAATCCACTTTTCAGTATCAAATTCTTCATAGTAAATATCATCCACAAAAATATAAAATTCTATATCTGAAAATCTATCTCCCGAACTCTGGGTAAAAGAACCATACATCAATATAGAATCGATTCTTTCATCTTTTATCCCTTTATCTCGTATCATTAAAATCATTTCTTCTTGTTTTAGCATACTTTCTTTTCTCTCCTTAAATTTCGATATTTCTTTTTAAAGAGAATTTGTCATATCAAAAACATAGAGGTATGTCAGCATTACATGAGCTTAATGTTTTTTCTATTTCTTTTCTTAACATTAATGTCTTTGCAAGCTTCTTTCCTGCTTTTGCTGCTTGCTCTAATATTCTTTCGTCATTTAAGGCATCTCCTGGCTTAAATAACCCTAAAGCTTTAACTGTATCTATTATCCTGTAACCTAAAGCCTCTAATGATTTTGCCATCGTTTCGGCAGTATGTCCCATATCTGCTTCTGAATATTGTTCGCATACAGCTATAACAACCGCATATTTACCCCCAAGCACCTCATTGATTCCCATCCAGACAGAACGATCATCTTCTGCAAATACTTCAAAACAATAACACCTGTCAATGAAGGCTTTTACATAAGCCGATACATTGTAAAAATATGTAGGGGAACCTATTATAACGGCATCTGCTTCAAGCAGCCGTGGATATATTTTCTGCATATCATCATTAATAACGCATTTATAAGTATTTTTGCAACCTTCACAACCAGTACAATCTGCTATAGTATAATCGCCAAGAAAAATCACCTCCGTTTCGATGCCTCCCTCTCCAGCTGTTTCTATAGCCTTTTGAACAAGTAATGCTGCTAGAATAAAAATAGGACAACCAAAATAGAGATTTTTCCTAGCTTAGTGTAAAATTAAAACTAACTAGGAGGAACTGTTTAATGGGAAAGCATAAGAAACAATACAGTGCTGAATTCAAGC
>NZ_JBAIYV010000001.1:0-4468 GCF_036763075.1 Desulfotomaculum sp. 1211_IL3151
GCAAGTTTTTGGTAGTTTGTTCACTGCCTTATCGGCGGTGGAATCATATCTTACCACTTTTTCTGCGTTGGTTGCAAGTGGTAATTTTTGTTTGTCACCTTGCGGCGACATTTGTTATCTTAACACACATGTTGAGCCTTTTGCAAGAGTAATTTTTAACATTAATAATTTATCTTTTCCAAGAACAAACCACCCGCATCTGCCATACAACCCGTTAGATTTCGTTCCTTGGAAGCTAAAATTTTAGGTATATCCCCAGCAGCTTTTTCACCTAATCCAACTTCTATTAACGTTCCGATAATCTTTCTAACCATATTATGTAGAAATCCATTCCCACTTATTCTGATTTGGATTAAACCTGCACTTTCTTCTAAATCAATCGAATATATTTCTCGGACCATTGACTTTTTCTTAGACTTTGCATTTGAAAAGGCCGTAAAATCATGTTCACCAATAAAATATTGAGTAGCCTTTTTAATTAAGGTGGTATTTAGCTTTTTCTCAATATGCATACTATATTTTCGCAGGAAAGGATTCGAAAATTCCTCGTTCCAAATTTTATATAGGTAGGTTTTACTTTTGGCATTATACCTGGCATAAAAGTCTTCTGGAACTAGGGTAACTCCCCTAATACTAATATCCTGGGGTAAATACCGATTTAAATACGTTTTTATTTCAGCTTCTGACAGGTTTTCATTCGTCTTAAAATTGGCAATTTGAGCAAGTGCATGCACACCGGCATCCGTTCTACTGCTGCCAATAATTTCAACCTTTTTACCTACCAATTCCGATAATACATTTTCTATTTTTCCCTGAATTGTATTCTCACTATTTTTTAGCCTTTGCCAGCCCTTATACCTTCCACCATCATATTGGATTAGCATTTTAAAATTGTTCATTGTTGCTCCTAATGAAAACAGTTATTTAGGTAGGAGTATATCGTTGACTCAACCATACACTCCTACTTAGTTGCACCTTAAATCAAGGGGGCAGTCTATTTAGCTATACTATTTTTCAGATCATCAATAAAAGCTAAAACAGCCTCTTTTCTAGTAGCCCAGGAAGTGACTAGACGTATAGCAGAGCGTTCCTCATCTATTTTTTCCCAAACTATGAAGGAGTAATTTTCCTGAAGCTTGGCAATCAAATAATTTGGTAGTATGGGAAATAACTGGTTAGAGGGAGAATCCGTTAGTAACTGGCAGCCTGCTCCGCTGATTTCCTGCCTTAGCAAATTAGCCATCTCATTGGCATGTCTCGCCATATCAAAGAATAAATCATCTCTAAATAATTCCAGGAATTGTATGCCTAACACTTTGCCTTTAGCCAGCATGGCTCCCCGTTGTTTTAAATGGTATCTAAAATCATCTTTAAGCCGGTCATTGCAAATTACCAAGGCTTCACCCAAGAGGGCACCGTTCTTAGTCCCGCCAATATAAAAGGCATCAACTAATTGCCCTATATCCGCAAGGGTTAGGTCATTTTCTTCTGAGCATAATGCCGAACCCAGGCGAGCCCCGTCCATGAATAAAAACAATTTGTTTTCTCGACAAAACCTGCTTAACTGTTCCAATTCGCCTTTTGTATAGATGGTGCCAATTTCTGTTGGGTTTGAAATATAGACCAGCCTAGGTTTAACCATATGCTCATCCCCATGAATATCAACAGCCGTTTTAACCTGTTCGGATCTAAGTTTACCATCGTTAACCTCAACGGAGATAATTTTATGCCCTGTGGCCTCAATGGCTCCGGTCTCGTGAACCAGAATATGACCTGTATTAGCTGCAACAATCGCTTCATGAGGTCTTAAAAATGCTGACAAAGCAGTAAGGTTGGTTTGTGTCCCGCCTGATAAAAAATGAATATCTATATCATTTCGCTTGATTCTTTGTTTAAGTATTTCAATGGCCTGCAAGGAATAACGATCTAGGCCATAGCCTTCAACCTGTTCCATATTTGTTTCTAGTAAAGCGTTCAAAATTCTGGGATGCGCACCCTCACTATAGTCATTCTTAAAGCTGTACATTCCTGTAATCTCCTTTGTAAAAATATGTTCCGCTATCATGTCCATTAAGCTTCAAATATTATTTCCAGTATATTGCCGCTTCTTTCCTTGGCACAGTTCTATAGTACTTTACATTCGGATAGCCTATGACCATACAGGTTACAACCTGCCTGTCTCCTTCTATGTTGAGAAAATCCATGATCTTTTTACTTTGCTGGGCTGCCCTAACAAAGAAGCCGCTGAAGAATGTACCTAGTCCTAAGGCATTCGTCATAAGCTCCATATTAGAGGAAGCCAGAGCCCCATTTATCTGGGAATTGGCAGTAACGATAATGATGGCTGGAGCATTAAAGAATAATCGATCGTTTTCGTGAGGATTTTTTTGAAATGCCTGGTACATGTCAACCCACATCTTAGCATATCTTCTCAACAGCTTAGCCCCTGGAGTTGGCTGGTCCAGCAGGTGTTCTCCCATTTTCTTTAAGGTTTCATAGGTTAAAGCTTTTAATTCCGGTAGTCCTTCCCTTACCACTATATAAGATACATCCTGCAGATTGCTACCCGTTTGGGTAAACCTGCCAGCTTCTATGATCTGTAAAATCTTTTCTTTTTCTACTTCTTTATCCCGAAATTGTCTCACACTTCTCCTAAATTTAATAAAGTTTAATAACTGTTCAGCACCCACTGAAAATTCATCCCTATTATACTCTTTTACTTCTTCCATATTATATTCATCTGTAGATATCGCTCTTTTGGGGCAGATAGCAATGCAATGCCCACACTTAATGCAGTTTCTGTTTTTAACCTGCGCTTTGCCATCAATCCGTTCTATATCATTGGGGAAACAATCTTGAACACATTGCCCACATCCGATACATGCTTCCGTATTTACCTTTAACATTTGGTAATTCCACCCCCTATGTTTTCCACTAATATATTAACAAACCCCGCTGCATTGCGCCAGCGGGGTATTCCTATAATTGCTTGGTAGTTAAGTTTCTATTTCTTTACCACTTAAAATATTGGTTACTTTATTAATCTGACGCTGGATAGGGCCAAAAAAATCAACAAAGTTTAAGCCACTATTACATATTAGCTGCTTTATTACGGGTGTATCTATTGCTGAGATTAAACGATCCAAGCCATCATTATCAAGACCCTCAAATGGTTTTCTGAAAGAAGAGATATTCTCTACATGGTCCTGAAGTGGTTTAACCAGGGTGGAATAATCTAACCCTTTTATCATTGCACGTGCAGCATAGGTTCCGCTCATTAGCGCCTCAATTGCACCCATTCCTAAAAATCTTTCTGTTAAGCCTGCTGAACGGCCTACTAATAGTACATTATCGACCTGAAATTTATTAACTCGTCCGTCCGTCCACATTGGAATCGAAAACTTGTAACCAAATTCAAGGTCTTCTAAATCTTCGATCTCTAAAAAATCCTTATAATGCCTATCAATCTCCAGTTCATCATCCCCAATATGACACATACCCACTATTGCCTGCGTGCTATTTATAGGTCCCAGCCTAGCAAGGCCCTGCCCAACATGTTTCATATTAAAGTAAATGGTTGTACTGGTGGGGTTAAAAGCACCATAAGCAAGTCCACCTCTTAAGTGAACCATATCTATGCTTTTCCATACACCGAGTTCTTTAGCAACTGTTTCTTTGCCAGTAGCAACAACTACGAAGTCATACTTCTTAGACAGCTCTTTATAATCAGCTGGCCTATTAAAATGAACCGGGGTTCTTTTAAGGGTACGATATAGCTGATTTTCTACAGAATCAACATGTTTACCTCGCCTCATAATGTAACCGATATCACCTTTGATCTTGGTTTCTTTATTTTGCGACCTCATTATTAATTCCGTACATCTATTTATAGGCTTTAAGTCTAAACCGAACCTATCTCTTAGGTAGTTATGGAGATCACCTTTGCTGTTGTGGATTACATGAAGCCAGTGGACAATACATACATAAGGCCACCCGACAGACTCATCACGTTCAAAAACATCCGGTATTATTCCTAATCTCTCGCACTCCAGGGCGCAGGCAAGACCACCTAGTCCTGCTCCAATAATAGCAATTTTCATTAGATACCAGCCTTATAAATTATTAGCAGTAAATTCCTTTACTTGATTCAACGTATCCTATGAATTCTAGTCAAAAAAATACGGACTATTAACTTAAGCTATATTTTCAATTACAACTAGTTTAATCAATAATTTAGATTTTATTAATTATTGGCAGAATATATAGAAACCAAGGACATGAAAAAAGAGGCCTTCCAAAAGTTCAGCGAACTTATGAGAAGCCCCTATAGACACGTATCTATACATAACAAAACCCTACAGTTATTGCAACTGTAGGGTTTTAAAAATTAATCTGGCAACGACCTACTCTCCCAGGAGCGTGAGCTCCAAGTACCATCGGCCCTGAAGGGCTTAACTGCTGTGTTCGG
>NZ_JBAIYV010000028.1:0-51047 GCF_036763075.1 Desulfotomaculum sp. 1211_IL3151
ATGAGCTGGTTACAGGCACTTTGCAATAACTAAAACTAATTAATATGTAAAGTCGTAGAAACTGTAATCATTAAATTATCGCTGATTACCGACTACGACTTTGCATAACGAAACACTTTGCATAATTCCCTGTCCCAGGGTTGCCCGCTAAAATAAGATTCCGCCCTTCACGAAGCAGCTTTTGCAGCTTTGAACAAATGTCGCTGCATCTTGATGTGTGTCATTATTTCCAATTTCAAAACTTAAGAAGTCACGCAAATCAAATTGGCACTCAATTTCAAATAAAAAATGCGAGATAATCAAATTTTTATTGAAAATCAGAATGAAATTTACTATAATATGTTATTGCTTGATAAGTTTGGACGGAGGTGCGTCGATGACCGTTAGTTATAATAAGTTATGGAAATTACTTATTGATAAAAAGATGAACAAAACAGATTTGAGACTTGCTGCAAATATCAGCACTACAGCAATAGCAAAACTTACCAAGGGTCAAAATATTACAACTGATGTGTTGCTGAAAATTTGTAATGCTCTTGATTGCGATTTTGCCGACATAATGGAAATTGACAAAAGTCAAAACAAGTCAAAAGAATAGGAGGGTGATTATAGTGAATAAATCTAATGACCCAACCAACTCCAAGCCAATGGATGAGATAGATACCAATCTTTATCAAGGAGTTCGCAATACTCTTATGAAAGCACGCTCAAAAGCCTATTCTGCTGTCAATTCCGCTATGGTAGAAGCTTATTGGGAAATTGGGCAACAGATTGACGAAGCAGTTGGTCAGCGCGCTGAATATGGGAAAGGAATGCTAAAATCTTTAGCTGAACAGTTAACTACAGAGTTTGGTAAAGGTTTCAATGAAAGCAGTTTACGCCGAATGCGTCAATTTTTCAAAATGTTTTCGAATCGTGCCACGCTGTGGCACGAATTGAGTTGGTCGCATTATCGATTGCTTATGAAGCTTAAGGACGAGTCACGCCGTGAGTTTTATGGGCGGGAATGTGCGGAATCAGCTTGGAGTGTTCGTCAATTAGAGAGACAAATCAATTCGTTTCTTTACGAACGCTTGCTTGCAACACAAAAAAGCGGGATAAAAAGTGTAAAAAATGAAATTCACTCGCTTGAGCCAAAAAGCTCACCAGATTATGTCCTGAAGGACCCCTACATTTTGGAATTCTTGGATTTAAAAGAAAACCGCGATTATCACGAGAGTGATTTGGAGCAGGCTTTAATTGACAAGCTACAGGAATTCCTGCTTGAACTTGGCAAAGGCTTTTCCTTTGTAGCCCGTCAAAAACGGATAACCATTGAGGGAGATCATTATTATGTTGACCTTGTTTTTTATAACTACATTTTAAAGTGTTTTGTGGTCATAGACCTTAAAGCAGGGAAGCTGACTTATCAAGATGTCGGACAAATTGATTTCTATGTGCGTTACTTTGAAGATAAGGTGAAATTGCCAGAGGATAATCCAACTATCGGTATTGTTCTATGCACTGACAAAAATGATACGATGGCAAAATACTCGGTGCTGTCTGATAATAAAAATCTGTTTGCCTCAAAATATATGCTGTACCTTCCTACTGAGGAAGAGCTAACACACGAACTGAAACGCGAGTGGGAGATTATCGAACGCAAAAAAGAGTTGGATGAGGAGGCGGGCAGATGAATGCAATAAAACACTCTCGCATTATGGAGATATTAGAGCGTGAAACTGGAGGACACAGTTATAAATCTCACAAGTATAGCCTTGATGATTCAGAACGATCCCCTGTTGAATACGGAGAAGCAAGTAAGTCAATACAGTGGAAGAGGCGTGGAGAAACTAAAGATATTAGGGCATATGTTTCTTTGGTCGAATTGAGTCATCAAATTCGAGGAGGAGAGCAGTTATTCACTTATTTTCTGGATGGCTCCCGCCATGTTTATAAGGTTGATGATATGGGATTTGAAAAGTCTGGAAACCGCACTGCTATCTACCCAATTATTGCGGGTCAAATTGGTATTGGATGCTGCCGCCGTGAGAATAAACGAATGTATTGCGAGAAATTTGAACGTGAAATTGTTGTTGCAATGCCAGATATTGCACAATCAAGTGGAAAAAAACAAGGCTTTTTAACTGCTACTGCACAAAAATTGAATGCAGGTACTGAGCTTGCTCGAATTAGTAGTAGTGGATGGAAGTTTTCTACTATACTTTCCTATAAATCTGCAAAAGAAGAAAGAGAATACAATGATAAGGGTACAGCGCAGATTCAGAATCGCATGATGGAAAACGAGCAAAAAATGGTAGCAAATCTTGTAAGCGAAAAAAAATTAAACGACACGAATTTTCTCGTTAAAGACGGTTCACTGGAATACCGTCCCAGTAAGGCTATGCGCAATAATGAACGTGAGTATCAAAAATTTAAAAATAATTATGACTATGTAATCGGTGTGTCAAAGAAGTTTAATCCTGAAGTATGTCTTGTGCTGGGCGATAAGCCGAATCCAGGATTTATCGCTAAACTTCCCCCTTATCACAGGACTCCGGTAGCATACTTCACTGATCCAGATTTCTTGGGGGATATCGGATTTGCGGTGTGGTATATCCGTGTACGTGACCAAGCACGGACACGAACACCTTTTGATGGTATCGTCAAAGTTGAAAAGATTCTTGTGACAAGTGGTGAAGTGGCTAATGGTATGGACAGCGACCTTGTTGATTTGATTTCCGCTCATATTATTAATGAGCGAAATCCTGTGTGCTATGGCTCAGATATGCGGTGGGCAAACCATTTGTACCCAATCTATTTGACAGAGAGATATGTAAAATCTCATTATCTAAGCACCGAAAGTTTTCTACATTTATTTTAAGAGGAGGAACGACGAATGAATAGACTGATAGGGCGTGTGCTCGCTACTGAAAAAAATCCGACGACAATGGATAAATTTTCTTTTTGGACAGAACAGAATGAAAAGCTAAATGCTTTTGATATAGTTAAGGTCAAGCATCTTGACGGTTCATTTACATTCGGTGTAATTGAGAATATCTCGCATATTACAGATGCTACGAGCTTTCTTACCAATTTCATATCAAGCGACTTCGGAGACGTAAGCGTTGAGGAACAGACTTTCCGTGTAGGAATGAATTATGCGGAGGCAAAGGTATCTTTTAATGATTGCTATCTGTATACGCCCGTACATAATAACGCAGAAGTTTATCTTGCTACAAAAGAAGAGGTAACTTTTGCATTGGGACTAAAAGATGTTGACAATCCTCTTGTCTGTGGCTCATTAAAGATGTATGAGGGAACTCCGGATGAGATTAACCTACCGGTTCATCTCAACTCAAAATTCCTTCTTGGTCCGGAAGGAGCGCACCTTAATATATCTGGTATATCGGGACTTGCGTCAAAAACCTCCTATGCGATGTTTCTTATGAAAGCAATACAAGATCAGTATTTGTCAAGCTCCAATACCGATGACAGTGTTGCATTTGTAATATTTAATGTTAAGGGTAGGGACTTGATGGCAATACATAAGCCCAATGAGTTTGATGGGAACACCAAGTTGCATGATAAAACTCTTGCTGATTATGCCGAGATGGGATTAACTACTGATCCATTTAAGAAAGTTAGATATTTTATTCCGTTTTCAGAAGCTACATCAGCGAAGCGAAGCACTTACCTTGATCCCGACGACATAGATGATTATATTAATACCGATATATTGCGCAAGTTCAAGTATGTTTATGAGGACGACAAGGAAAGCATTGAGATGATGTTTGCAAATACTGATGATCCTCAGCAAACCATGGAGTCAATTATCAGCAAGATTATTGATGATGATGACCCTGATTTCCGAAATCTTGCAACTTGGGCGGATTGTATGGAGAAGGTAGCCGAAAAATCACAGAAGGGCTCTGGAGGCAAGGGAGAGGACATCTCTGTATTGAGTTGGAGAAAATTTAAGCGTGTGTTCCGCAAAGCTATTCAGGATGATATGTTTGCAAACCGGGCAGACAGTCAAAAGCACGAATGTCGATTAGGTGATGCCTTAAAAACTATTAAGCCTAATGAAGTTTGTGTGATTGATATTGCGAAGCTTCCAGAGGATAAGCAAGCATTTGTATTTGGGGATACGATGAGAACGCTATATAATTTAAAGCTTGGTGAATATGACGGCGAAGATGGTGTTGCCCCACCATCAAGGCTTATAATTTTTATTGATGAGTTGAACAAATATGCTTCAAAGGATATCCCAAAAGGCTCGCCGATATTGCGGCAAATCCTTGAAGTAACTGAACGTGGGCGTTCACTTGGTATTGTGTTGTTTGCTGCTGAGCAATTTCGGTCAAATATTGTTGACCGCGTGACGGGCAATTGTTCAACGCATGCCTATGGACGTACAAACTCCATAGAGACTGCAACAAAAGACTATAGCAGTCTACCGGGAACATATAAGAATATGCTAACGAGGCTGGAGCAAGGCGATTATTTAATTCAGAACCCTATATTTCGTTCATTGCTTAAAATTCATTTCCCGCGCCCAATATATAAGCAATTTAAATAGTTAGGAGAGCATTATTATGCAAGACAATGTGATTATTGGGGTTAATATCCTCGAGATACTTACTACGGGTATGTACCGTGATTCAAGAGTTATCTTTCGTGAGTACATTCAAAACTCGTGCGACCAAATAGATATTGCTGTCAGAAACGGTCTACTCACCGAAAACGAGGGGCAGGTAGAATTGTGGATTAATGATATCAATCGCTCTGTCTGTATTGAGGATAATGCCACCGGTATTAGTGCGTCTGTTTTTAGAAAGACATTGTATAGTATTGGTGAATCATCCAAAACACTTGGTGAAGATAAAGGATTCCGTGGCATAGGTCACTGGTGTGGATTAGGTTATTGCAAAACACTTGTTTTCACATCGAAAGCTGAAGGTGAAAATGTGGATTCTGTTATGACATGCAATGCTGAAAAAATGCGACAAATGATGGACGAGCATAACTCTCATAAGGCGCATTATACAGTTGATGAGGTGCTTGCAGAAACAGTGAAATTCACTCAGAATAAAACAAAAGCTATAGACAAGCACTATTTCAAAGTTGAATTGTTTGAAATCCGTGATGTTCATACCGAGCTGTGTTCATTACAGCAAGTCAAAGATTATTTGTCCTTTGTGGCTCCTGTGGGATATTCAACCGTATTTCGATTTAGAAGTACCATACATAAACACGCAGAAGTTGTAGGTCAACCTATTCAAGAGTACAATGTGTCTGTCAACGGAGAGCACATTTTGAAGAAATATACACCATCTTTTACAACGAGCAAAGGCGAGGACAGTATTACTGATGTGGATTTTAAGGATTTTAGAGATGATGATGGAAATCTTATAGCATGGTTGTGGTTTGGTATATCGCGGTTTCAGGGCGTACTAAAAAAACACAATCAAATGCGCGGAATACGTCTGCGTACTCAGAATATTCAAATTGGAAGTGATGATTCGCTCCAAAAACTGTTTAAGGAGGATAGGGGACAGAATTATTTTATAGGCGAAGTATTTGCTATTGCAAAAGATCTCATTCCCAATTCTCAACGTGATTACTTCAATGAGAATAAGGCTCGATTGGAATTTGAACGCTTATTATCGAGTTTTTTCAACGAGGATTTGAGCCGCATTTACAAGGCAGGATCAAATATAAACAGCAAATATGATAAAATTGAAAAAGCTAAACAGATAAAAGCTGAGATTTCTACACTATTGGCTTCTGGTGGGGATGCTTCTAATGAGCAGAAAGCTAAGTTGAAACGTGCAGAAAGGGACGCACATAATGCCACACAAGAGTTGGCAAAAATTCGCGAAAAAACTGAGGCAAAACTTGATGCGAATGAATTTGGAACGGTAGAGGTTGTTGTCAGCGAAATTATTAAAGCTAATGATGAAAAGCGTGCAAAGCAACCTAAACAGGTTACATTACCTAAAACAACCTACACGCCCCCCAAAGCACTTCCGAAAGCTGTATCTACATCAATTGTAGCTGAACCTCCTGCAACATCCAGAAAAAAAGAGGAAAAACTTGTATCAATGAGTGAAATATGTAAAATTATCAAACGAATTGCCGATGCTCCTACTGCTCAAGCAATTATTACGAGGATTGAGGAGGAGCTTCTATAATGCCGCGGAAAGTGCTACTGATTGAACCTAATTATAAGAATAAATACCCTCCTATGGGACTAATGAAGCTTGCAACATACTTTCGTAGCCATGGTGATGAAGTGCGTTTTTTTAAAGGTGATATGCGTGACTTGGCAGTCGAATTGCTATTTGAAGAATTTTGGGCAGAATCCTATGATATTACTCTCGGTGAGTATACCAACCTAATGCGTCAACATATTAAGACGGGCAAGCTTGCTCCTTTAAGAGCCATTCCTGAGTTTTCGGGAGAGCAGGGCCTTCGCAATGCAAGAGCGAGGTATAAAGCGAAGGATTACCCTAAATTTGATATAGTAGGCATTACTACACTTTTCACATTTTATTGGAAAGAAACTGTTGATACAATAAATGCTGCAAAAAAATTTGTTTTCGAAGACGGAAGAATTATTGTCGGGGGTATTGCTTCGACTATATTGTCTAACGAAATAGAAAAGGCAACAGGCATAAGGCCGTATATCAATGACAGAGGTGGTGCACTGCTTGACAGGCCCGGACAGATAGACTCAGACAGCGAGGTCATCATTGATGAGCTGCCACTGGACTACTCTATACTTGAAGAAATTGATTATAAATATCCCGCAAGTAATGCCTATTTCGATTATATGACACGAGGCTGTGTTAATCGCTGCTCTTTTTGTGCTGTTCCAAGGCTTGAACCAAAATACTGCCAGCGTATTAGCATAGAAGGACAAATTGAACAAACAATCCAGAGATTCGGAGAACAGAAAGATTTGCTACTGCTCGACAATAATGTATTCGCATCACGTTCATTTAATCAAATTATTGACGAAATAAAGGAACTGGGTTTTGGTGTGGGCGCAATGTATAATCCCCCTAATGAATATACAATAGCCATTGAAAATATTCGCAACAATTACAATGAAAAGGCTTATGTTCGAAAAGCAATAAAATTCTATGATAGTGTATCGGAAAAGCTGTCCGAAACTGAACAAGGAGAGTTTTATAACTCTCGTGAGGCATTAGGCCTTCTCTATGTCGACACGGCGACAGCAACATCTGTTTTAGAATTCGATCGAACATTTGCAGCATTATATGAAAAATATATTTTTAGCAAACTAAGTACAAGTCGTGGACGTGCCCGCTACATTGATTTCAACCAAGGTGTTGATGCCCGACTAATGACAGATGAAAAAATGAAGAAGCTTGCAGAGGTAAACATTCGTCCGCTACGCATTGCGTTCGACCATTGGGGTGTTGATCCACAGAAACCAAACAGTCGACCAATGAGGGAAGTATATGAGGATGCTGTTAAACTCGCAGCAAAATATGGCATACGCAATTTGTCCAATTACCTGCTTTACAACACAGATGATGATACCCCGGACGAGTTATACCTGCGCTTACGGATGAATATAAATCTCTGTGAGGATTTGAAGGTCAATATTTACTCGTTCCCGATGAAATATCACCCGATTGATGATCCTGATTATTTTGACAATCGGAACTTCACAGGAACAGCATGGAACAGAAAGTTTATTCGTGCGATACAAGCTGTACTAAACTCTACACATGGAAAAATAGGACGTGGTAAAAATTTTTTTGAGGCAGCATTTGGAAAAACTCTCGAACAGTTTCACGAAATACTTCTTATGCCAGAGGCGTTTATCATTGAGAGATATAAGTTTGACCGTAAAGCTTACGAAGCCTATTTAGCAAATGGTGGAACAAAAAAACTTAAGGCTGAAGATGTTGAGCGTTATGGCAATATGACTGACGAATGGCGTAGAAAGTTCAGTGTGTTAACCCCAGAACAAAAAAAGCAGGCTGAGAGGATAATTTGTGACAATATATTTACCGAAGAAAGGATTTCTACCAATGATTCGGATGTCAATAAAGTCCTCCAATATTACCGTATAAAGCGATACGAGCAAAGCCTCTAACTGTTCATCAGCTCAAGATACAGATTTGGATAAATATTGTGATAGCTTAATAACAGCAGCCGGACAGGAAAAATTCCTGTCCGGCTATGCTTTTCCGTATCTGTTTGCCATAGGGGGTTCACATCATATCCCTATGAAGATCATCCCTTGATTTTCAAGGGTTTTAAATGACGATACTTATCGAATGTGATACTTAAAAACATCTGTTTTTGATATCCCTAGCCCACTTGGGGATAGGGAATTTTTTCATATCCTCTTAATACACTGCTTAGGAACTCTCTCGTTCTAGGGTGACGTGGAGTAGTAAAAATCTGATCTGGGCTGCCCATCTCAACAATTTTTCCTTCGTCCATAAAAATAACACGGTCAGCGACTTCGCGGGCAAAGGCCATTTCGTGTGTAACAATAAGCATGGTCATACCCTCAGTGGCCAATTTTTTAATAACTGAGAGAACTTCACCAACCAACTCTGGATCCAAGGCACTGGTAGGTTCGTCAAAGAGCATCAACTTAGGTTGCATGGCCAGGGCACGGGCGATTGCAACCCGCTGTTGTTGACCACCGGAAAGTTGGCTAGGGAAGTTGTCTGCCTTATTGGATAAGCCCACCTTACTTAAGAGCTCAAGGGCTAGGTCACGGGCCTCAGGTTTTGCTTTACCCAGTACCGTTAGAGGTCCCTCCATCACATTGCTGAGGGCGGTCATATGGGGGAAGAGGTTAAATCTTTGAAAAACCATACCCATTTGACTGCGTAATTGACATAATTCTTTTCCCTTAATCGGAACTATTTTACCTTCTGGTGTTTGATTAAAACCAACTGGCTGATTTTCGAAGAAAATGTTACCGCTATTGATGGCCTCCAGATGGTTTAGGCAGCGTAGAAAGGTACTTTTTCCGGAGCCACTGGGTCCAATAATGACCACCACTTCACCTTGTTTAACTTCCAGATTAATACCCTTTAGTACTTTTAGTTTACCAAAATCTTTGATTATGTTTTGTACCTTGATCATTTCTACCCCTCCTAATTACCTTCCGAAACCGCTAGCCTTTTCTCCAGACGGTTTACCACCATGGTAAAAAATGTTGTCATCATTAAGTATAGGATTCCCGCAGAAACATAAATCTCAATGGGACGGAAAGTGGCATTCTGCAGTAGGTTTGCTGCCCTTAATAATTCGGTCATACAGATTACTGAAACGAGAGAACTGTCTTTCATGAGAGTAATGAATTCGTTGCCCATGGGAGGAAGCAGCCTTTTATATGCCTGAGGCAGTATGATCCGTCGCATAGCTTGTGGGTAAGTCATTCCCATGGAAAGGGCGGCTTCCATTTGGCCTTTGTCGATGGATTGGATACCAGCCCGGATAATTTCTGCCATATAGGCACCGCCGCAAATAGACATGCCGATTACTGCCACGGTAAACTCATTGAGGGTAAGTCCCATAAAGGGTAGACCGTAATATAAAAACATTAATTGAAGGAGGAGGGGGATACCCCTGATAACCCAGGTGTATAGCCCCCCAAACCATCTTAATACCTTAAAGCTGGAGATTTTAGCTAAGGCGACAAGCAAGCCGATTAGGGTCCCAAGGGTAATGGCAAAAAAGGTTAACTTAATTGTCATTACAGCACCTAGTAATAAATTGGGAAGAATTTTCATGATGAAGTTTATGTCCAGTGGGCCTAAAAACATGTTGTCACCAACCTAACCAGTTATTTATTGGACCGGAACAGTAATATCCCTGTTAAACCACTTCATGGAAATTTCGGTTAAGGTACCGTCCTCTTTCATTTCATTTAGGATATTGTCTATGGCTTCTTTTAACTCAGGATCTGCTTTGCGCAAACCGATGGCTAAAGGCTCATTTGTAACTTGTTCGCCTACAATTTCGTAGGTATCAGCACGTTTGCTGATGTAATGACTGGCGGTAATGCGGTCTGAGATCACCACAGGAATACGTCCGATTTGCAGATCGGTGAAGGCTTCGGGATAGGTTTTATACAGTTTAACTTCTTTAATGCCTTCCACCTTATTAACAGCTTCTTCACCGGAACTACCTGCTTGGGTTCCCACAATCTTATCCTTTAAATCTGCCGCTGTGTTGAAACCAGTGGTGCCTTTTTTAACCACCATAATTTGACCGTCACCAACATAGGGAACAGAGAAATTAATGGCCTTTTGGCGTTCTTCGGTAACAGTCATACCGGAAAGGATGATGTCAAATCGCTTGGAGTCTAAAGCCATGATGATACCATCCCACTGGGTAGGCTGCCACTCAATTTTAACACCTAGACGTTTAGCCATTTCTTCACCCATATCAATATCAAAGCCAACCAAATCATTGTTTTCATCACGATAGCCCATTGGAGCAAAGGTGTCATCCAAGCCAGCGATCATTACGCCTTTTTCTTTAATTTGTTCCAGGGTGTTTTTCTCTGCTTGTTGTGCAGGGGCCTGAGGTTGTTCTTTATTTCCGCCACCACAACCTACTGCCACCAGTGACAAAGCCAGGACCATGATTAATAACCATAAACTCCTCTTTTTCACAGCAAAATTCTCCTCCCACTTATGTATTAAATAATCTATTACTTTGATATTTTAACTAACTAAAGAGAAAAGGTCAATATGGAATAAATAAATAAGAAAGAAATATATCAAGTAGCCATTAGTCGATTTGAAAACCTTTTGTCATCCTGAGCGACAGCGAGGGATGGCATAGCGGATCAAGGGCCACGGCCATTTTTCAAGATAGCTAAAACTTAAAACTAAAAACGAAAAACTACAGAAAAACCTCTTGTTTTAATTCTATTTATTACATATTCTTATGTATATTAATATTTATCTTATGCGTAAGAATTGAGGTGAAGGTTATGCAATGGCAAAATTCACTGCTCAATATGATCGGCGGAGTTGGCCTGTTATTATATGGTATGTCACTGATGAAGGATAACTTACAAAAAGTGGCCGGTAAAAGATTTCGGGAGATTTTGATTTTACTGACCAAAAACAGACTGGTTGGCTTAGGGTTAGGTGCTTTTATGACTTTATTATTTCAGAGCAGCACGGCCACCACGGTTTTGTTGATTGGCTTAACCAGCGCATCCATATTAACCCTACGGGAAACCTTAGCCGTGGTTTTAGGTGCAGATATTGGCAGTACCATAACAGCCCAATTAATTGCCCTTAAGGCAACCGAAATAGCGTTACCCGTAATTTTTCTTGGCTCCTTTATTTTTTTGTTTTCCAAATCCAGCCGTAAAAAGCGGATCGCTTTAGTTTTAATGGGTTTTGGTATTTTGTTTTTAGGGTTAAAAATGATGGCTGATACCATGTATCCACTAAAAAACGATCCTTCCGTTGCTAAAATTCTTACCCAAATTAGTAATTACCCCTTATTGGATATTATGGTTGCAGCGGTGTTTACCTTCTTAATCTCCAGCAGTGCTGCCACCATAGGGATCATTATGCTCTTAGCAATGCAGCACATGATCGATATAAAGCCAGCTATCTATATGCTTTTAGGGGCTAACATCGGGACCACCTTTACGCCAATCTTATCGAGTATTGGTTCTTCCCGTGAATCACAAAGGGTGGCCATGGCACATCTTTTGTTTAAAGCAATGGGGGTACTTTTAGCCTTTCCCTTAGTTGGTTATATCGTTCAATTAATGCAAAAAATAACTGCTTCCCCGGGTTTCCAGGTTGCCCATACCCATACCCTATTTAATATCCTGCTGGCAATTTTATTTTTGCCTTTCATTCAATATGTAGCTCGTTTTTTAGAAATGATTTTGCCCAATAAAAAGGATGCAACGGGTAAGCTTAAGCCTAAATATCTGGATGAAAACTTGCTTTCCAGTCCTGACCTGGCCATGGGTATGGCAACGAAGGAAATTATGATTATATCGGATTACGTCCTTGACATGATCAAATCAGCCGCTTCTTTATTAGCAAATTATAACCAGGATAAAGCAGATAATATTCTTGAAAAAGAAGAAAAGGTGGATGTGCTGTCCATTGCTGCCAATCGGTATCTTACCATGCTATTAAGACATAGTTTGACCCAAGACGAATTTAAAAAGGCCATGGGCTTGATCACCATTATAAGGGAATATGAATTCATTGGTGATGTGGTAGAGAAAAACATGATTAGTAAAGCAGAAAGTATGAACATTCACAATAAGAGATTTTCGATGGAAGGCTTACAAGAAATACAATCCCTAAACAATCGCATCGTTCACCTGTTGCAACTGGTTAACACCTCCTTTGCCACAAACAATTGTGCTTTAGCCGAACAGGCAAAGACTCTTTATGAAGAGATTGTAGATTTTCAGTTTCGTTTGCGAATGAGCCATATTATCAGACTAAAGGAAGGGGCCCGTGAAACAGAAGAAACTACCTTTGATCATATGGAATTAATAAACTGCTACGGTCTGATAGGTGAGCATTTAAAGAATATTACCATGGTTTTGACCAATGAATTACCCTGCCATTGGCAGAAAGAAAACCTGCAGTTTAGCCCCTAGTCATTCGCCATTAGTCGTTAGCAAACGCTAAAACCAAAAGGCTAAATAAAAACCCCCTGGCTTCAATGCGATGCCGGGGGGTTTTTATTTAGCCGAGTAATATCTCCTTGACTGCTTTACCGATTTCATCCTTACCGATCACTTTCTGGTGAAGTACCTTGAGGTGATCAAGATTCCTTAGTCCCTCTGGAATAGGCCAATTTGTATAGGAAGATAATTCTTTTAATAATTCAAACTCACTTTTTTCTGAAACGGTTTGTTCATCGAGGATGGCTTTCGCTACACTACCGTTAAACTTAAAGGGACTGGCAGTAGAAACAACCACCGTATAAGAGTTATCGCCAGTGGCATTACGGTATTTTTCCAGGACATGCATAGCCACTGCTGTATGGGTGTCCATTAGATAATTAAGATCGAACCAAACTTTACGAATGGTAGCCAGGGTTTCTTCATCGGTGGCATATTCAGACCAGAAGTGACCCTGAACAAGCTTCAGCAAATCTGCATCAATCGTATAGGTCCCTGTATTCTTCAGTTCGGCCATCCATTGGCTGATTTTATCGGATTGGCGATCGGTTAATTCAGATAACAAACGTTCCAGGTTGCTGGAAATCAATATATCCATAGAGGGTGAATTTGTTTTATAAAATTCCCGATTACGGCTATAGGTACCCGTTTTAATAAAGTCCGTCAGGACATTATTTGTATTTGAGGCACAAATTAAACGATTAATCGGCAGCCCCATTGATTTAGCGTAATAGCCGGCCAGGATGTTGCCAAAGTTTCCGGTGGGGACGACAAAATTTATGGGTTCGCCATTTTTTATCGAGCCACCCTTAACCAGATCTGCATAGGCAGAGAAATAGTAAACAATCTGAGGCACCAAACGACCCCAATTAATGGAATTGGCTGAAGAAAGTTGGAAATTATGATCGGCCAGCAACGCAGAAAACCCTAGGTCACTGAAGACTTGCTTAACACCGCTCTGGGCATCGTCAAAATTTCCCTGAACCCCCACTACCTGCACATTATTTCCTACCTGCGTCACCATTTGCAATTTTTGTACTGCACTAACACCCTTTTCTGGGAAAAAGACCATGATTTTTGTGCCTGGAACATCCGCAAATCCTTCTAAAGCGGCCTTGCCTGTGTCCCCCGAGGTAGCCACTAAAATAACAATTTCAGCAGTTTCGCCGGTCTTTTTCAGGGACCGAACTAAAAAATGGGGAAGAATCTGTAACGCCATATCCTTGAAGGCACAGGTTGGCCCATGCCATAGCTCTAAAACTGTTGAATTATCGGTTAGTTTTTTAACGGGGGCAATTTCCGGCGAGGAAAAGTTTCCGCCACCGTAGGCCCTTTCTACACATTCTGTCAGTTCTTCCTTGGTAAAATCCGTTAAAAAATACTTTAGGATGTAGGCAGCCCTTTCAAGATAGGATAAGGAGCATAGATCCTGAATTTCTGCGAGGTTGATAAAAATTTTCTCAGTGGGTACAAATAAACCCCCGTCCGGGGCGATCCCTTTTTTTATTGCTTCAGCGGCTGAAACAATGGCTGATTGACCACGGGTGCTTTCGTAGTTCATACATTTGCCTCCTACCAGTGTACATGTGTAGTTATAACATACATTAAACACCAAAATACGGACCAAGTAAAGATGCTTTTATTTACATAATGTATTTTCACATTTTTAAATTTGTCTGGTGGGAAAATAATCATAATAGCTAAAGGAGGTTTTTGGGGTGATTCAAAACAATCGGGTTAATAAAATAACCAAAGCCTTTCGGGATGAAGGGGGCAATATAGTTAATTTTATTATTAACGATAAAACAAGAATCAAATATAAAGATGCCTTGGAAAAAGCAAGGAAAGGGGAATTAACGGGTATTAACTTATATCCCGAGCTGGTTAATGAAATAACACAGGAACAAAAAATAACAGGGTTTTGGAAGAAAATTCAGTGGTTTATACGTAATCAAATAAAAAGCTAAAAACATAGCTTTGAGATAATACAAAGAATGTTTTGAATTAATCGACATTAAAAGACAAATTGGTATGTAGGGAATTGAAAAATGCTAGCGTATATTCATTGAATAGAGGTGATGGAAGGATGTTTAATTACGTTATAGAAAGAATGGAAAGGAATGATAGCAACAAAGGAAAAATATTAATCGTTGATGATGAATATATGCACCTTGAGACAGCAAAAATGTACCTGGAATCCGCTGGTTTTGAGGTGTTTTGTGCGTTAAATACCACCTTAGCCTATTCAATAATCGTCCAAAATAACCCTGATCTGATATTGCTGGATGTGATGCTTTCCTCTGAAAATGGGTTAAACATTCTTTCAGATATTAAAAAAGGCTTCCCGAATACGATGGTAATTGTTATGACCGCCTTTGGCAGTGAAGAAATAGCGGCCCAGGCTCTAAAACTAGGTGCTGCAGATTATCTAAAAAAGCCTGTAAAGTACAGAGAACTGGCTAGGGTAATTGAAAAAACCCTAAGGAAGAGAGAAGAAATACTTAACCAGGAAGAAAAGGTAAAGACGCTGCAAAGTGCCTATGAAAAATTACAAGTCAGTGCGGAATCCATTCTACACTGCATGTCTTCCGGTGTAGTGGCAATCGATAAACAATTAACCATTCAGATGATTAATCAAAGGGCCGCTGATTTATTAAAGCTGTCTAAGAAAGGGGTTATTGGTAAACCCCTTTATGAAACGGTACCCATATTTAATAAGTATCATTTATTGCGGGATACTTTGGCTGAAGAAAAAAGTATCCGTATGTGTGAAGTTGAATTCATTGATAAGGATGATTGCAAAATCTTTAAAGTCAACACCGATATTATCTACGACATGCGGGGCATAAAAATTGGCGCAGTTGCAGTATTTGATGATATAACGGAGCTAAAGAGAAGGGAAAAAATTATCAAGGATCGAGAAAGATTGGCGATCATTGGTCAGATGGCTGCCGGCATGGCCCACGAGATCAAAAACCCGTTAACGGCTATTAAGGGGTTTACCCAAATGATTTCGGCACAATCACCCAATAAAAAGTTTGATACCTATTTCGATATTATAAATAGTGAAATTAGTCGCATGAACCAGGTATTACAGGATTTTTTACAGCTAGCGAAACCAAAGGCACTAGAATTAAAGAAGGTCAATATTAATCAAATTGTTCTGGAGATGTCTCAAGTAATTGAGCATTTAGTGCTGCTAAAGAATATTCGGCTGCAGATAAACGATGGAGAGAATATTCCCAGTGTTTATATTGACATCGGGCAAATCAAACAAGTTTTGTTAAATTTATGTCAAAATGCGATAGAAGCGATGCAAGAAGGGGGTGTTCTTACAATTACTACCAGTTATCAATTGCTCCAAAGGGAAGTGAAGTTGGATATTCAAGATACTGGCTGTGGGATTCCGGCAGATAAAATGAAGGAGATCGTGGTACCCTTTTATACCAGCAAAGCGGAGGGTACGGGTTTGGGCTTAAGTATCTGTAATACGATTGTGGACAAACACAAAGGTCATATAGAAGTACAAAGTAAAGTTGGTCATGGAACAACCTTTTCTGTATTTTTACCGGTAAGTGAATAAGGGGAAGTGTACATATGAAACAACAGCAGCAAAAAAATTTAGGTGTCGCTCAGTCCTTTACCCCGGGTAAAAGCCTTAAATTTAAGATATTGGCTGTGGTTTTGCTGGCTATGATTTTTCTAGAGGTTGGTACCCTTTATTTTGTTCTTTGGCAGGAACTCCAACAGGACACGAAAAGATTGGAAAATAATTTCTCCCTGGTGACAGACATTCTGCAAAAGGATATTACACGCTGGCTAAATAATCGGCAAAATGATGTACTTACCATATCTCAAAATCCGATGGTTATTAGTGAAATTAACAACATAGTAGCGGGTAGGGATGGAGCTGATTTAGGGAAGAATAAGCTTTCACAATACTGGACATTTATTTGCCAGCAATACGGGATTTACGATGAAATATATTTTGCTAACAGCCAAGGTAAAATCATTATTTCTACAGATAAATGGCGTGAGAATACATCTCGTCCGGTGGACGCAATCATCAGTACCCCATTAAAAACAGGGGCAGCATATCTTCAAAATGCCTATCTTTCTTATAAAAATCAACCTTGTATTGCTTTTTCCGTGCCAATTATGTCACAACAGCCGGGTGAAGGCTTTTTGGGGGTACTGGTTTTTCGGGTGGAAATTGAAGAGGTTATCAAACCCATTCTCACCGGCAACGTTAATCTCGGTAAAACAGGTCAAATTATTTTAGTCGATGAGAATCAGAGAACCATTACGGAGTTAAGGGATCAACCAGGTTCCACATTAAAATATAAACTAAATCTTGAGCCGGTTCGCAGGGTAAGTCAAGGGGAAAATGGGGTATGGCAGGGACGTTGGCTTAACCAGGAAGAAACGATCTGTGCATACAGATATATCACCCTTACCCGTTGGGGAATCCTCGTTTGTCAAGAATCCAGTGAACTTTATGCTGCTATCTATGAACAAGCAAAGAAATCTTTAATAATAACAGCCATCATTAGTACCCTGGCTCTGATTTTTATTTACCTTTATACCAGAAGGTCCCTAAAACCAATGGAAGAGATGGTAGCCATAGCGGAGGATATTTCCCAAGGGAATTTCACCAGACGCATGGTGGTGGAGAAAACAGATGAAGTTAGTTTATTGGGTCACTCCCTCAATGATATGGCCGATAATTTAGACAAGCAGTTCAGATTTCAGGAAAATCGCAGAGCTATTTTACAATCTCTGGTAGCTACCCTGGATTTAGAAGAAATGTTAAATCAAGTCCTTAATTCGGTTTGCCAAAATTTCAATCTGCGTGTGGGAGCGGTCTACCTTCATCGGGATGAGGCAGATGTTCTGGAATGCAAGGCTTTTTATTGCCCCGGCGGAAAACTAGCTGAAAAACAGAAAATAATCGGCTTAAATGAGGGTTTAGAAGGATTGGCCTATCGTACCAGGAAGATACAGGTACTAACAGAAGTTTCAGATGATACGGTTTATACAATTAATTGGCTGGGTAATGAGATAAAGCCAAGTACCATTTTTCAAGCCCCCATCGTTATTGGGCAAGAGGTTCTCGGGGTATTAAGTCTGGCTTCATTACACAGGTTATCTGAACAGGAAATTGAAGAAATTACATCCATTGCGACTTTGCTTGGGGTTGCGGTGAACAATGCTCAGGCCTACGCTAAGTCCTGTGACCTTTCTGAACAATTGCAAGAAACAAATGAACAGTTGTCCCAGCAAAATGAAGAGTTAAATGCTCAAAGCGAGGAATTACAATCCCAGTCCGAGGAACTAATGAGCCAATCGGAGGAAATGCAGCAAATTACCCTTGAGTTACAAAGTAAAAATGATCAACTGGTGGAGATGAGCCAAAGAAGAATGAATTTTATGGCTACCCTTTCCCATGAACTGAGGGCACCTTTAAATGCCGTTATCGGATTTTCCGATGTTCTTTTGGATCAGGTGGTTGGTAAGATTAATCCTGAACAAAAAAGATATTTGGAGGAGATTTATAACAGCGGCAATCACCTTTTGGGGTTAATAAATGACCTTTTGGATATCTCAAAAATTGAAGCCAATCAGGTAAAATTTAATATAACAGAAATAGACCCCAGTATACCTTTGGCGGAAGCCATTGCCATGGTTAGCGGCGACATTAAAAGAAAAAAATTACGCATCTATAATTTATTAACAAACAATTCCTTTAAAGTTTTGGCTGATGCAAGCAAACTGAAACAAATCTTTATTAACCTCTTAACGAATGCGGTAAAATTTACACCCGAACAAGGCTATATAACCATTGGTGGTAAGGAAGAAAATGAAGAAATACAAATTTGGGTAGCGGATACGGGGATCGGCATTGCCCCGGCATATCATCAAACGATTTTTGAAGAATTTAAGCAGGCCCCTAATACGCTGAAAGGTGGAACGGGCTTGGGACTTCCTATTACAAAAATGCTATTAGAATTACAAGGTGGCAGAATTGAGGTAGAAAGCCAGGAAGGCAAGGGAGCAAAACTGATCATTACACTGCCTGGTCCGATAAAGAAAATGGGTCCAGCAGTTCGCTTTGATTCCTGTGCAATAAAGGAAATGGAAGCAGCCAACCCGGCAATAAATATCAAGTATCTAACCAAACCCATAAAAAAAGAGGAGCTTTTGTGCCTGCTTGAGGAGATGAGTTCAAAGTCAAAGGATATGCCAAAGGTTCTAGTGGTGGATGATGAATTAGCTGTGCGGCAAATGGTAACGGCAATGTTAGAAAATAGATATCAAGTTCTTGCTGCCAAAGATGGGTTGACGGGAATGGAATTGGCCTTCTCTCAACAACCTGATATTATCTTGCTTGATATTTGCATGCCTGTAATAGATGGCTTTCAGGTTATGAATATTTTCCATGCCTATCACTGGCAGAAAACAATGAATGTATTAATATGTACATCGAAGGATCTTACCCAGGAAGAAAAGTACAATTTGGCAGGGCGTAAGTTGAAATAAAACAGCTTAAAAAGTCTGTTATAATATCTATTATGTATCCTAACATTCGTTGTTAAAAGGTGGTTTTTTTATGCGCTTACGTATGCCTTCCGGTGATAGAATTGGCTTAATTCACGATATATCGGTTGTTTTAAGAGATAACAAAACAAGTGTAATTTCCATTGAAATTGACCATGGCGTTATTTTTTTGGAAAGTCAAGGTGTCCCTAAAGAGAAGCAGGTCGAACTAATGGAAGCCCTTAAAAGAATACCGGGCATCTTTGACGTAGAGCCAGTCCATACCATGCCCTACAAAGAAAGGGCAGAACAATTAAATGCCGTTTTGACTACTGTCCAGGATGGGATTTTGGCCATTAACAGACAAGGCATTGTGACTCAATGCAACCCGGCGGCAGGGCGTATTTTACGATTACGTGTTGAGGCTGCTTTAGATCACCCCTTGCCTCAGCAACTGGCCGCTGACCTGCTGGTAAATGAAACCTTTGCCTCTGGTCGGTCCCAGCGCAACTGTGAAGTATATATTCAATCAATTGGCACCTATTGTATTGTTAGTACCATTCCCTTAAGGTTAGAGGATCGTACCATCGATGGCGTGGTGGTAAAGCTGATGGATAACAGAAACATGCGGGAATTGGTGCAAAAAATGACAGCTTCCCGGCCGGTGACCTTTGCGGAAATCCCCTTTAAAAGTAAAGTCATGGGTTTGGTGTCGGGCCAGGCCCAGCGGTATGCAGCCAGCGATTCCACGGTGTTAATCCGTGGGGAAACTGGCACTGGCAAGGAACTTTTTGCCCGGGCCCTGCATAGTGCCTCACCCAGGGCAGATAATCCCTTTGTGGCGGTTAACTGTGCGGCCATACCGGAAACCCTTTTGGAAAGTGAACTCTTTGGTTATGAGGAAGGGGCTTTTACTGGGGCGGTAAAAGGAGGAAAACCAGGTTTCTTTGAAATGGCCAATAATGGCACGCTTTTTCTTGATGAAGTGGGAGAAGTGTCGGTGCATCTTCAGGCAAAATTACTACGTGTGCTCCAGGACCGTCGGGTTAGGCGTATAGGCAGTTCTCGGGAAATCACCATTGATGTGAGGATCATTACTGCTACCAATCGAGATTTGGAAGACATGGTGGCCCAAAAACTTTTTCGGGAGGATCTTTATTATCGCTTGAATGTGATTCCACTCCTTTTGCCTCCTCTGCGGGAACGCCAGGAGGACATTCTTTTGTTGGCAGAACTATTCCTGCGGCGTTTCTCTGAAAAATTACGCCGTCCCGTGCCTTCCTTTTCTCCGGCAGCCCTAAAGGAATTAATGGCATATAACTGGCCG
The DNA here is from genome assembly GCF_036763075.1 of Desulfotomaculum sp. 1211_IL3151. Classification (NCBI taxonomy): domain Bacteria; kingdom Bacillati; phylum Bacillota; class Clostridia; order Eubacteriales; family Desulfotomaculaceae; genus Desulfotomaculum; species Desulfotomaculum sp. 1211_IL3151. The sequence continues at coordinate 20,535 of NZ_JBAIYV010000028.1, forward strand.
GGAAATGTTCGTGAATTAGAAAATGTTATTGAACGGGCTGTTAACCTGGTGGATGGGCCACTGGTAGAGGCAGCACATTTTCATTTAAATAAAAGACCTGCCTTTGCCCAGTCTCCCCAAAATGTGGATTTTGCCACCTATCAGACCCTTGAAGAAAGACTGGCGGAAGTAGAAAAAACCATTGTAAAAGAGACGTACAAACGCTTTCGATCCGCGCGAAAGATAGGTGCCGTCCTGGGCATTTCCCACACTGCTGTTTTAAGAAAACTGCGTAAATATGGTTTAGTTGACAAGTAAAATACCAGAAGGGTGTCATAAACTACTTTTCGTAGCAAGTGATACTCCTTTTTTTGTTTTATTCAGAACATTGTAAACACGGCGTTACAGCGGAAACAAAACTGGAAACAAAACGTACCGAAAAATATAGAAAAGGTGTCATTTTAACCCTTTTTGGGTTGGCACGGTAGTTGCTTATACTATAGGGCAGAAAGGCCGTTCTAAAAATTACTGAATTAGGAGGAAATAAGAACATGGCAAAATTTATGGCTGAACCTTTTAAAATTAAGGCCGTTGAGCCTATAGCAATGAAAACACCGGAAGAATTGGCAAAGGCAATTGAAGAAGCAGGTTACAACACTTTCCTACTAAAATCCAAAGATGTATATATCGATTTGTTAACTGATAGCGGCACCACTGCCATGAGTGATAACCAGTGGGCTGGTATGATGATTGGCGACGAAGCCTATGCTGGCAGCACAAACTTCTATAATCTGGAAAAGGCTGTCCAAGAAATTTATGGTTTTAACTATGTCGTACCCACTCACCAGGGTCGTGGTGCAGAAAACATTCTTTCTAAAATCTGCATTAAACCCGGTGACTATGTACCTGGCAACATGTATTTCACCACCACCCGGGCTCACCAGGAATTGGCCGGAGCCACCTTTGAAGATGTGATCATTGACGAAGCCCATGATTCCCAACTGGAACATCCCTTCAAGGGGAATGTTGACCTCAACAAATTTCAGGCTTTAATCGACCGGGTCGGCGCGGAAAGAATTCCCTACATTTGCCTAGCCGTAACGGTTAACCTGGCTGGCGGCCAACCAGTTAGCATTCAAAACATGCGGGAAGTTAAACAATTAGCTGACAAACATGGCATTAAGGTAATGTTTGATGCTACCCGTTGTGTAGAGAACGCTTTCTTTATCAAAGAGCGTGAAGAAGGTTGCCAGGATAAGTCCATTGCTGAAATTCTTAAAGAAATGTTCAGTTATGCTGACGGTGCTACCATGAGCGGTAAAAAAGACTGCCTGGTTAACATCGGTGGTTTCCTGGCCCTTAACGACGCGGACCTCTATCAAAAGGCCACTCAACTGGTGGTGCTGTTCGAAGGTATGCCCAGCTACGGTGGTCTGGCTGGTCGTGATATGGAGGCGATGGCCCGGGGTATTCGTGAATCAGTGGATTACTATTATATTAAGCACCGCATTGATCAGATTCGTTACCTGGGTCAAAAACTGGAGGAAGCGGGTGTACCCATTGTAAAACCTGTGGGTGGCCACGCAATCTTTTTAGATGCTCGTAAATTCCTGTCCCACATCCCACAGGATCAGTTCCCGGCTCAAATGCTGGCTGCTATGTTGTATAAGATTTCCGGTGTGCGCAGTATGGAGCGCGGTATTATCTCCGCAGGAAGAAATAGCCAAACCGGTGAACACTACTATCCCAAGCTTGAACTGGTGCGCTTAACCATTCCACGCCGGGTCTACACTTACGCTCATATGGATGTAGTAGCCGAGGCAGTTATCGAGCTTTACAAAATGCGTGATACCATCCCTGGTCTGAAGATGGTCTACGAGCCGCCGGTACTTCGTTTCTTCACTGCACGGTTTGAACCCATTAAGTAAGACCTTGCAAAATTGATTTCTAATAATCCGAATTGCCTTGCTCATGAAGAAGGTTTATTAAAAGTAATTTTTTCCTTGATCTATTTTCCCATCAATTTCGTCTATAAAGTAGTCAATATGTCCATATCTGAATAGGAAGGGAAGATAGAAGATTGTTTAGTTTTTTTAAATCACTCATTGAAAAGATTAAAGGAAAACTACAGAGACGTTATGAACAGAAAATGATGAAGGAAATCTCCGAGAATATGACCCCCGTAAGTGGGACCATTGTTTTCCTTGAACCCTTTAAGAAGGGCAAGTATAAGTATAAAATTTTGGTCAAAGCGGGAGCTAACCAAACTTTTATGCTCAAGGTAAAGAATAAAGTTAAACTTAAACAAGGGGATCGCGTACAAGGCTTCTACGATAAAGACCGTATCGCCCTTATTGAGGTTGCATAAGTTGTTGGAATGATCCCCGTGTCCTTTCGATATAAATTATCGTACCAGGGGAGAATAGCAAAACTACCTTTTTATCAAAACTCTTAACAATAGGCGAAACTGTCAGTTAATAACTGGCAGTTTCGCCTGTTTTTATGTAAAGTTTTGATTGCTTCCTTCCCATCAAGACCTTTCCCTGTATGCGTCTACTTCTGCATAAACTGTCGCTGCGTGTAATATTTAATTAACCTCCTTGTCATGAAACTGTAATAATTCGTCGAAGGAAAATTTCTAAAAGCGAATGAATATATGCTATTAATTCGAATTAAGAAAGGAAGTATTAAGCATGAATTGGTATAATAATTTAAGTATCAAGACGAAGCTATTATCAGGTTTTATGTTAGTGGCAATAATAGCAGGAGCAGTTGGTTTCATTGGTATTAAGAAAATCCAGGAAATTGATGCGAGGGATACACTCCTCTATGAAAAAATGACAGTACCTATTTCACACCTTTCCAACATAGCCACAGCTTTTCAAAGGATTCGTGTAAACACAAGAGACATTATCATTGCCCAAGAAACGAAAGAAATTCAGAATTATCAAGATGAAATAACGAGGCTAAGGGAAGAGATAGATAAGGAAGGCGAAGCATTCAAGAAGCTGATTGTTTCCCAGGAAATGATGGCAGCATATGAAGAATTCATTAGAGACCGTAATAATTATAGCGTGCAATTAGGTAAATTATATGAATTAGCCAAGGAAAATAAGGATGAAGAAGCATTTACACTCCTTAATGGTGAGGCGAGGGAAGCGGCAGATGCAGAAAGGGATGCTATAAACAAACTAATACAAATGAAAGTCCAAGATGCTAAAGAAACTGCCGATAGTAACACCGTTATTGCAGACACCACTTTAAAGCAAATGACTGCGGCTATTATTGTAGGTGTGGGTCTGGCCATATTCCTTGGTATTTTTATATCAAGGGGCATTGTGAAACCAACTTCTGTACTCCAACGGGAATTACATGCGTTAGCAGAAAAAGGTGGGGACTTAACGCAGGAGATTAACATTAACAGTAAAGATGAAATCGGTGACCTTGCTAGGACCGTTAACAAATTTATAGCTAACCTAAGATCGATAATGCTTGAAGTAAATAAAAATTCTGTAAGTGTAGCGGCAACTGCTCAACAGTTAAACTCCAGTTCAGAGCAAACGACTGCCGGTGCCAATGAAACGGCTGCTACGATGAGTGAAATATCGACGACGGTAGAACAGGTCAGTGACAATATACAGGTGATTTCCTCTGCCTCAGGTGCGGCTAGTGATAATGCCAATGAGGGTAATCGGAGGGTGTTAAGACTTACAGAGCAGATGCAAAGCATTTCAAATTCTTCTCAAGGGGTATCCAATGTTATTCATGATTTAAGCACAAAATCTCAAGAAATAGGACAAATCGTGGAGTTAATCACCACAATAGCGGATCAAACTAATTTACTTGCACTGAATGCTGCCATTGAGGCTGCCAGAGCAGGAGAGCAAGGACGTGGTTTTGCAGTTGTCGCCGAGGAAGTAAGAAGACTTGCCGAGCAATCTGGTGATGCAGCGAAGCAAATAAAGGATTTAATTCATGCGATTCAATACGAATCCAGCAATGCAGTTATAACGATGGACGCAAGTACGAAGGATGTACAGGAAGGTATGCAGGTAGTTCAAGAAGTTGGTGAATCATTTAAACAAATAATAAGTGCCGTTCAAGGACTGACGATTCAAATTCAAGATGTTGCATCTGCAACTGAACAAATGAGTGCCGGGGTGCAAAATGTAGCTGCTTCAACAGAGGAACAGACTGCTGCAATGGAGGAAGTATCCGCTTCTGCTGAATCCTTATCAACACTAGCCGTAGGATTAAATGAGTTGGTTAATAAATTTAAAATATAAGGGGACCAACGACCAAGAATAACCAATGTTTCCCGGTTGTAATAGCAATAAGCCAAACCGTCAGTTAATAACTGGCAGTTTGGCTTATTTTTATGAAAACGGTTGCATTGCTCAAATATTGGCAATGGCCTAGCAGTCACCGATTTTCTATCCTTCAATAGAATATACCAGGAAATCTTTTAAGCGTGCTCTGGGAGGTGATTATTTTGAAAGGAAACATTGACGATATTTGGGATGCCATCGAAGAGGTTGTAGAAAAAAGGCTTGAGAACCTACTGGAAGAAACCACGGATGGTGAAGAAAATGAACCGGTTAAGGATTTATTACCAGAGGAAGAAATACAACCGAATGATTTGGATGAATTGGATGAGTTAATGGAAAAGGAACCAAAACAAGAACATTCAAGTAGAGAATATTCGGATGAATTAAATTACTGGATGCGGGAATTTGAAAGTATGTTAAAGGATTATGATCCCAGTCCAAAAACAAAGGCAGAATTTAAAAAGTCCTGTAAATCAAACAAAGGTATTTCACCCCTCTTGCTTGGCTGTGGTGGAGTCTTTTTACTGGGTCTGCTAACCAGTGCTGCGGTTTTAATCAAAATAAAGAGAAGCAATCGGCAGTTATGTGCATTGCCTGTTCAGCAGGAACCTGAGGTGGCTAAAATAGTCATCGAAGAACCACCACCGGAAGTGAAAAATGTACAAAACACAGAAAAGAGGCCCTTCATAAGATTGCCAGGTCTTTTTCCCCAATATTAAACCGGAGGTTTCTTTATGTTTAAAGGACAAATCATTGCCTTGGATTACCCTGTTAATCCTGTACCACGGTATGGTTTTGGCAAAGCACCCCATCCAGAATTGACCAAAATCCTAGAACAAAACAGTTCCTTATATGAGGAAAACTTATTACAATTCTTGCAGTTTAGAGAAGATTACATTGAAATTCCCATAGGCCAAAATACAGCGCAGCCAACGCAACCAGCCTGGTTCAATGGCTGGTTACCGGGCTTGGATTCCGTGGCTATATACGGGTTTCTGGCTAGGTACCAGCCAAAACGTTATTTTGAAATAGGTTCTGGCAATTCCACTAAATTTGCCCGCAGGGCCATCGTTGATCATAATCTTACTACTAAAATAACTTCCTTTGATCCAGAGCCCAGGGCGGAAATCGATGCCATCTGTGATCAGGTTGTCCGGCAGCCGGTAGAAGAAGTTGATCTAACCCTATTCCAGGAACTGGAGGCTGGGGATATTCTTTTTGTCGATAATTCCCACCGTTCCTTTATGAATTCGGATGTTTCAGTGGTTTTCCTAGAAATATTACCCAGGCTCAAGTCCGGCGTTTTGGTTGAATTTCACGATATCCTACTGCCCTATGATTATCCACCGGAATGGGGAAATCGATTTTATAATGAACAATATCTACTGGCTTGTTACCTCTTGGCCGAGGGTAAAAAATTTGAGGTCATCTTACCGAATTACTTTATCAGCCGACACGAGCATTTAAGCAAGGTACTCTCTCCACTATGGGATGATCCGAAGATGAAGGGTGCAGAAACCCACGGTTGTTCCTTTTGGCTCAGGATGAAGTAGCAGAGGAGAAATCGAATGAATAAAACTGCCTTGATTACGGGTGTTACCGGCCAGGATGGGGCGTACCTGGCTGAATTTTTATTAAAAAAGGGTTACCGGGTGCATGGGATAAAAAGAAGATCTTCGCTTTTTAATACCACCAGGGTGGATCATCTTTATCAAGATCCCCATGAGCAGGATGTTAATTTTTTCATGCATTACGGTGATCTTACCGATTCCACCAACTTAATTAGGATTATTCAGGAAGTCCAGCCCGCAGAAATTTATAACTTGGCTGCCCAGAGCCATGTCAAAGTATCCTTTGAAACGCCGGAATACACGGCCAACGCAGATGCATTAGGTACCCTCCGGTTGCTGGAGGCCCTGCGAATTTTAAACCTTGGTGCTAAAACGAGGTTTTACCAGGCTTCCACCAGCGAACTGTACGGTAAGGTCCAGGAAATCCCCCAAAGTGAGAACACCCCCTTTTACCCCCGTAGTCCCTATGCAGCAGCCAAACTGTATTCCTACTGGATTACGGTAAATTATCGAGAAGCCTACAAACTTTATGCCTGTAATGGTATTTTATTTAATCATGAGTCCCCGATCCGGGGCGAGACCTTTGTTACCAGAAAGATCACCCGGGCAGTGGCCAGAATTAAACTGGGACTTCAGGAAAAAATCCACTTAGGAAACCTCAATGCCAAACGGGATTGGGGGCACGCCAGGGACTATGTTCAAGCCATGTGGCTGATGCTGCAGCAAGATCAACCAGACGACTATGTTATTGCCACCGGGGAGACCCATTCCGTAAGGGAGTTTGTCGAGCTGGCCTTCCAAGAAGTGGGCATCAACATAGGCTGGCAGGGTGAGGGATTGGCAGAAAAGGGCTTTGACAAAGTTTCTGGCAGAATACTGGTGGAAGTGGAACCGCGTTACTTTCGCCCAACGGAAGTGGAATTGCTGTTGGGCAATCCGGCCAAGGCAAAAAGTAAATTGGGTTGGCAGCCTACCATTCATTTTAACCAGTTGGTAAAAGAAATGGTGGCCTACGATTTGAAGGAAACGCAACGAGATTTGTTATGCCAAAAAAAAGGCTTCAAGGTGAATCAGTATTATGAATAAAGCTGCTAAAATCTACATTGCCGGACACCGTGGACTGGTGGGTTCCGCCATTAAAAGAAAGCTGGAGCAGCAGGGCTATCAAAACCTGTTATGCCGCACCAGCAAGGAACTCGATCTGCGCAACCAACAGGCAGTAGAGGACTTTTTTCAGGCAGAGAAACCAGAGTATATTTTTCTGGCCGCGGCCAAAGTAGGGGGTATCCAGGCTAACCATAACTATCCCGCCGATTTTATCCATGATAACCTGGTCATGCAAAGCAACGTCATTGATGCCGCCAGCCGCCATGGTGTAAAGAAACTTTTATTTCTAGGCAGTTCCTGTATCTATCCGAAATTTGCACCTCAGCCTATGCGGGAAACGGACCTCCTTACCGGGACCTTGGAACCTACCAATGAACCCTATGCCATTGCTAAAATAGCCGGCATAAAAATGTGTCAGGCCTACAACCGTCAATATGGTACGCAGTTTATCTGTGCCATGCCCACCAATTTGTATGGACCCCAGGATAATTTTGATTTAGAAAACTCCCATGTTTTACCGGCCCTTTTGCGAAGGTTTCATGAAGCAAAAAGAACAGAAAGCCCAACTGTTACGGTCTGGGGTACCGGAAAGCCAAAGCGGGAATTTTTGCATGTCGATGATTTGGCAGATGCCTGTCACTTTCTGATGCTGCACTACCAAGATAATGAAATTATCAATATTGGTACGGGTAAAGACCTAACGATAAAAGAACTCGCTCAAATGATGAAAGAGATTGTGGGTTATCAAGGTAAGCTGATCTTTGACCCCACTAAGCCGGACGGTACGCCAAGAAAACTACTGGAAGTTTCGAAAATTTATAAACTAGGATGGCAGGCCCAAATATCCCTGAAGGAAGGAATAAAACAAACCTACCAATGGTATCAGGCCTATTTCTAAAGAGCGTGTCGCAAAACTACTTCTAGTAGCAAGCGACACTTTTTTATTCGCTTCACCCTTTGCTGCCTCTCCACATAGTTTAAAGAATAGGAATTGAAAGCTCAGGAGATGGAGGCGGAGTTGTGAAGACCATTATTCTTGCTGGTGGAACAGGTACCAGGTTGTGGCCCTTAAGCCGCACCCATTACCCCAAACAGTTTCTCAAATTAAAAGGAATGGCTAAATCCCTTTTTCAATTGTCCTTTGAGCGGTGTTTAAAGCTTACAAGCCCAAATAATATTTACATTGTCACAAATCATGATTATCGGTTTTTAGTTTCGGGACAGCTGGAAGAGTTGGGTTATTTACTTAATCAAGATCAAGTGCTCATCGAGCCGGTGGGGAAGAACACTTTACCGGCCATCTATTATGGTGTCAAAGAGATTCAAAAACAGGGGGATGACATTGTTGTTGTGCTACCCTCCGATCACTTGATTAAAGAGGAACAGCAATTTATTAAGACGGTGAAAAAAGCTGTGGCATTAGCCGAGGAATTCATTATTACCTTTGGCATTTACCCCACCAAGCCCTATACAGGCTATGGCTATATTAAACCAAAACAACCATTGAAAATGGGGTACCAAGTTGACCGTTTTAAAGAAAAACCAGACGAAGCAACGGCAAAAACCTATGTTGAGATGGGTTGCTTTTGGAATAGCGGCATCTTTATGTTTAACACCAGGCTATTTTGTCAGGAAATAGTAAAGCATTTCCCGGCATTTGATCACACTTTTCAGGGGGAAAACATCGAAGAAATTTATGAGCAAGTTCCAGCCATATCCATCGATCACGGTTTAATGGAAAAATCCCAAAAAATAGCGGTGATTCCCTTGGATGTGCAGTGGAGTGATCTAGGCAGTTTTGATAGTTTTTATGATTATTTTCCCACTGACGAGGTTGGCAATCTTTGCTTCGAAGAGACCATGTTAATGGATTCCCATAACAATCTGCTTTATACAGAGGGTGACAAAGCAGTGGCCCTAATCGGTGTCAAGGATTTAATTATTATTGAACAACAGGATGCTTTGCTGATCTGTCAAAGGGAACATTCCCAAAGGGTGAAGGAAGTCGTCGACAGTCTCAAAGGAGAAAAGAACACCAAAGCGGATTTCCACCTAACCACCTACAGACCTTGGGGCTCCTATACAATTTTAGAAGAGGGAAGGTTTTATAAAATTAAACGCATTACGGTATTGCCCGGTAAAAAGCTCAGCTATCAAATGCATCATCACCGTAGTGAGCACTGGGTAGTGGTTAAGGGCACGGCCAAGGTAACCATCGAAGGAATCGAAAATATTGTTCCTAGTGGAGAAAGCATCTTTGTCAAGACGGGTTACAGACACAGATTGGAGAATCCCGGCAAGGTGTTGTTGGAGGTTATAGAGGTTCAATTGGGAGAATATTTGGCTGAGGATGATATTGTCCGCCTGCAAGACGACTTTGGTCGGTTAAATACAAAATCGGATTAGCAGAGGTGTTCCAGGATGAGAACAGGAAAGATAAACCCCTTTAGCTTTCGAGAATATGATATTCGGGGTAAAGCAGCGGTCGACTTTCCCGACGAAGTAGTAGAATTGCTAGGGTTAAGTTTAGGAACCTATTTTCAACAAAGAAATGAGAGAGATGTCGTAGTTTGTCGTGATAACCGTGCCAGTTCGCCAAGGCTTAATGTAGCTTTAAATAAGGGCTTACTTGCCTCAGGCTGTAATGTGATTGATATTGGCGAGAACCCTACACCGATTAATTATTTTGCTCTCAAGAAGTTAGGGAAGACAGCGGGTGTGATGATCACCGGCAGCCATAACCCCCCGGAAGATAACGGCTTTAAGATCTCCTCCGGCGGCAATACCATCTATGGTGAAGAAATACAAAGAATTAAAAGGATCTTTGAGTTTGGCCAGTATGCCGAGGGCTTCAGTCAGTTGGTGAGTATGAAGATAAAAGAAGCTTACGTTCGGTTTATTACATCCCGGATAAAGCTGAAACGACCCTTGAAAATTGTAGTGGACGCGGGTAATGGCACAACCGGCTCACTGGCCCTGGAGCTTTATAAAAAACTAGGCTGCCAGGTGGTTGGTTTATATTGTGACTCAAACAACTCCTTTCCCGCCCATCATCCAGATCCCACGGTACCTGAAAATTTACATGATTTGCAACAGGTAGTTTTACGAGCAAAGGCCGACCTTGGTCTGGCCTTTGATGGGGATGGGGACCGTTTGGGTGTGGTGGATGATCAAGGCAACATCATCTGGGGAGATATTCTCCAAATACTTTTTTGGCGGGAGATTTTACCCCAAAATCCCGGGACGCCGGTGATTGTCGAGGTTAAATGCAGTCAGGCCCTGGTAGAAGAGGCCAAACGCTTGGGCGGCAAGCCTTTCTTTTATAAAACCGGGCATTCATTAATTAAGGCAAAAATGAAAGAAGTGGGAGCCTTATTTACAGGTGAAATGAGCGGTCACTTCTTCTTTGCCGACGAATACTATGGCTATGACGACGCCCTTTATGCCGGGGCAAGACTCCTCAGACTGATTAGCCAGTCTGAGCAATCCCTCAGCCAATTACTTCGTGATATCCCATCCTATACAGCAACACCTGAAATTCGCATGGTTTGTCCAGATAATCTAAAAAAAGAATTAGTACAACGAATAAAAATGAAAATGATCAAGGAAGGCTACGAGGTAATTGATGTTGATGGGGTTAGGCTTGTTTTACCCACTGGCTGGGGACTTTTGCGGTGTTCCAATACCCAACCCGTGGTGGTTATGCGGGCGGAAGCAAAGGATGATCAAGAGTTGGAGCAAATTATAAAACTTCTAAAAACGGCTTTTCACGAAACCCTAGCGGAGTTAGTCAAATAGCCCGCCATCAAAGGGAGACTTATTCAACAATGGTGCCAGGCACCGTTGTTGAATAAGTCTCGTTTTTCTAGGAAAACTTTGTCCAGGAGCTATCAATAAAGCTTAGACCTTGTTTCCAGCCAATGGCCTTTAAATTATCCAAGGGTTCCTCATAATTTGGGTTCAGTTGCAAAGCCTTCAGATAATAGGCAAAGGCCTTATTTAGATCTCCCTGTAAGGCATAACTTTCTCCAAGATAATTTAACACAAGGGCATCTTGAACCGGGGCGGCGTTTAAAGCCGTAATGGCCCCGGTATCGTTTGCTGTTAGCAGATGCCCGATGGCAGTAACAAAATGTTCACAGGCAGGGTTTTTAAGTTGATATGCCTTTTCATACCAAGCCTGACAATCCTGAACCATGCCTCGGCGTAATAAAAACAGTGCGATGATTGCCCTAGCTCGTGCTTCATTGCTGGTTGGATCACCCTTTTCCCAATCCAGCTCCGGGACTAGCTCCTGTAAACGGTAGTTATTTAAAAATTTCCGCACCTCCGGGTATAAAACAATAAATTCCTGCTTTTTAGACAAATTGCTTGTATGGCGGCGGTAAAGTACCAGGGGTAGGGGAGTATGAACGGTGGTCCAACTACCGGTGGTATAGAAAACCATGTCAGAATCACTGCCCAGGGGCTGCGATGTATCATAAAGAAATCCCTCTAAGGCTGCTCGACGAACCATCATGCTGGGATTATTAAAGGGAGTTCCCACTTTAAGAAAAAATCTTCTCATTCTGGCGGCATCAATATTACCTGAGGCCCAGTAACCAATTGGTTGATTTTGTTCATCAATCAGGAGAAAGTCTGAATGGGCAAACCCCACAGAGGACGAAGTAAATTGGTGCTTCAATACCTCAAATCGCATGGGCAAGGATATGTCATCTGCATCTTGGAAGGTGACGAAATCCCCTTTTATATGTGCGAGGGCTTTATTCCTTGCTGCTGCATCACCACCATTTTCCTGCTGGATATAATGAATGCGGGAATCCTCATAGGATAAAATTATTTCCTCCGTACCATCAGTGGAACCATCATTGACAATGATTAACTCGAAATTTTTTTCTGTCTGATTCAGTATACTTTCGATGGATTGCCTTAAAAATTTCTCCCCATTGTATACAGGCATTATTACACTAATCATTTTGAACCTCCTCACCAAGACCTTTCATAATTACTATTATGAAAAAATGTTGAAAAAAGTACTTGATCCCCAAAGGATGGCAACTTATCATGGGTTTTTTCATATCCTGACTAGGGAGGGTGTTGTGTTTTGAATTCTGTTTGAAGGGAGAAGAGAATGGAGAATAATGCTCTTGAAAAGAAAAAGATTGTGGGGGTCATTTTTAGCAAGGATAGGGCCATGCAGTTAGATGCCACCCTACGTTCCTTTTATTTACATTGTCACGATCCCCAAAGCATAGACCTGAATGTTATCTACCTGGCGTCAAATGATCAGCACAAGGAACAATACCAAAAACTAATGCAGGAATATCAAGCTGTTGTATTTTTAGAGGAGACTAACTTTAAGGAACAGCTTTTAAAAATGATGAAAAATCGGGCATATATCCTATTTCTGGTGGACGATAATCTCTTTGTTAGAAAATTTTCTGTACAGCTCTTTATTGACTGTTTGGAGGACTATCCGGCTGCCCTAGGGTATTCCCTGCGTTTGGGATGGCATTCCGTTTATTGTTATGCCTATGATCGCTCCCAAAAGGTACCTGCGTTTCAAGAAATCAAGGATGGGGTTCTACTCTACGATTGGACAAAAGCGGAACTTGATTTTGCCTATTCCCTGGAAGTTTCCAGTTCCGTTTATCGCACTTCCGATTTACTGCCCTTGTTGGAATTACTCCACTTTACCAATCCCAATACCCTAGAGGCTCTTTTATCTACCCAAAGACAGAGGGTCAGCAATAAAAACAAGTTAATCTGTTCAAAGTTTTGCACGGCTTTTTGCAATCCCATTAACAAGGTACAGCAAGTTTATCATAACAGGGCAGGTAATTTGTTCTCCTATTCAGTGGAGGAATTAAGCAATTTATTTAAAGAAGGGTACCGGATCAATGTAGAAAAATATAAGGGCTATTTGCCCATGGCTTGCCACGAGGAGGTTGAGTACTCTTTTACCAAAGTGGACCAATAGGAGGCATTCGTAGAGACTGCTGCCACAGTATCTGCGAATAGGTAAAGGTAGAAGCAACAAAGGCATCAAAAAGGGAATGGTGCAACTCTAAAAGTAGTTTTGCGTCATTCCCTTTTAATTTATTAGCTTTTGGCGTCAGCCGTCAGCTTTCAGCCTAGCGTAAGGTTTTAAAATAAGTGATGGTTCTTTTTAACCCTTCCTCCAATTGAACGAAGGGACTCCAATTAAGTTTTTCTTTGGCCAGGGAGATATCTGGACGGCGCTGTACAGGGTCATCCTGGGGCAGAGGTTTATAAATAATTTTAGACTGGGAACCTGTCAGCTCGATCACTTTATTTGCTAACTCCAGGATGGTAAATTCCCCTGGATTTCCTAAATTGACTGGGCCAACAAAGTCATCAGGGGTATTCATCAGGCGAACCAGTGCTTCCACCAAATCGTCAACATAGCAGAAGGAGCGGGTCTGGAGGCCGTTGCCATAGACTGTAATATTTTGCCCGGTCAAGGCCTGCATAATAAAATTACTTACCACCCTGCCATCCTGGGGATGCATTCGTGGGCCATAGGTATTAAAGATACGGGCTACTTTCATATTTAGGCCATGCTGCCGGTGGTAATCAAAAAACAAGGCCTCGGCACAACGCTTTCCTTCATCATAACAGGACCGCAACCCATTGGGGTTCACATTGCCCCAATAATCCTCCCGTTGGGGATGCACAAAGGGATCACCGTATACTTCACTGGTAGAAGCCTGTAGAACAGTAGCCTTAACCCGTTTAGCCAGCCCCAGCATATTGAGGGCCCCTATGACACTGGTTTTGGTGGTCTTGATCGGATTATATTGATAATGAATAGGAGAGGCAGGGCAGGCCAAATTGTAGATTTGATCGACTTCACAGAGGATCGGTTCCACCACATCATGGCGAATTAACTCAAAGCCGGGGTGTCCGATAAGATGTCTGACATTTTCCTTGCTGCCGGTAAAATAATTGTCAAGACACAGGACTTCATCCCCTTGCTTGAGCAGATACTGGCAGAGATGGGAACCGATAAAACCCGCCCCGCCTGTTACTAAAATACGTTTATTTGCCATACCGATTTCTCCCCACACAAAAATATTCAAAGCCCAGTTGCTGTAACTTTTCAGGATCATATTGATTACGTCCGTCAAAGATGATGGGTTGCCGCATGGCCTTCTTTATCTGGGAAAAATCCGGCTGACGGAATTGATGCCACTCGGTGAGCAGCAACAGGGAATCAACATTCTGCACGGCTTCCAGCATGTTGGCGGAAAACTTTATCCGATCAGCATGACTGCTAAAAATTTTTTTCGCTTCACCCATTGCCTCAGGGTCAAAGGCTTTGATCATGGCACCCCGGCTAACTAATTCATGAATGATGACAATGGAAGGTGCTTCGCGCATATCGTCTGTTTGCGGCTTAAAGGCCAACCCCCAAATGCCAAAGACCTTATCCGAAAGGTCTTGCCCTAAGTGCTTGTCGATCAGGCCTAAAAGGTAGCGTTTTTGGCGTTCATTTACTTGGTGGGCCATCTCCACCAAGGCCATGGGTAAGCCGTTACGGCGGCCGCTGGCCACCAGTTCCCGAACATCTTTGGGGAAACAGGAACCTCCATAGCCGATGCCGGCATAAAGAAAGGGCATACCAATACGGCTGTCGGTACCAATACCCTGGCGTACCTTGGCCACATCTCCACCCACAGCATCACAGAGACCCGCTATTTCATTGATAAAACTAATTCGCAGGGCTAACATGGCATTGGCAGCATATTTGGTAATTTCTGCGGAGCGAATATCCATACAGATAATGGGGTTTTGATTACGCACAAATGGTTCATACAGTTGTTTCATTAATTCCATGGTTCGAACATTATCTGAACCGATGATTACCCTGTCGGGTCGCAGAAAATCCTCAATGGCAGCCCCCTCTTTAAGAAATTCAGGGTTAGAAACCACATCAACCTCCAAGGACTCCAACCCCCGGTCTTTTAGCTCTTGACGAATAATATTTTTTACCAGATCGGCAGTACCAACTGGTACCGTTGATTTATTAACAACGATGATGTATTGTTCAATCATTTTTCCAATGGTCTGGGCAACTGCCTGAACCGCCGCAAGGTCTGCAGAGCCATCCTCCTTTGGGGGAGTACCCACCGCAATAAAACAAAACAAGGAATTTGCCAATCCTTCTGCCAGGCTGGTGGTAAAGAAAAGTCGGCCTGCCTGGCTATTGCGCAGAACCATTTCCTTTAGACCTGGCTCATAAATGGGCATTACACCGGCCTTCAGTCCCGCAATTTTTTCTTTGTCTACATCCACACACCATACCTGGTTGCCCATCTCAGCAAAACAGGTTCCGGTTACCAGACCTACATAACCGGTCCCTACAACACAAATATTCATGCCACACCTCACCCAACATATAAAACTAGAGTACTCTTTTTCATAGTATTGAGGGGGAGGGAATTTGGTGACACAGGTGAGTAAATGAGGTTTGGCATTTTATACCCTTTAACCGGCAACTTAATAAGTTAAGTAGGAAAAAATGCTCTAAATAAGGAATAATTAACCAAGGAAATTTTAGGATGTTTCGCGAATCTCCAGTAAAAGGACTGGAGGGTATGATAAATGCACGAAATAAGTTGGCTAGTGGTCGTTATTTATTCAATCCCAGAGTGTTTCTTAGTTGTCTGGCTTGGTCTTCAGGTTATAAATGTAAAGCCTTCCTTACTTAAGTTAGCTGTATTATCAATTATCTATGGACCATTTGTGTATATAGTTAGAAAATTACCACTACCTTATGGGTTTCATACATTGATACTTACGATGTTAATTGTAGGGATGGCCGTTATGATTCTAAATGTTTCAGTAAAGAAATCAATCCTTGGTATCTTTATCGGGGTCATAGTTACCTTAAGCCTTGAAACCCTAACCCTATCGATATATACATTAATTAGTAAGGTGTCCCTGACTGAAATAATTAAAGATCCCTATCTTAGTATTATTGTGTCTATGCCAAAATTAATCACTATGGCGTTAATAGGACTTTATCTTAAAAGAAAAAAGAAATGTCTATTTAATTTATCGGGAAGTGCATAGCCATGAAAGAGCGATTAATTCTTGGATTAATATTTACCTTTGTAATTTTAATATTTCTTCTTTCTATAATGAATGGAAGTATATATCTCAATAGCGAAGATGTTTTTTTAACCATACCCAATCACATTTTAATTATAGGAGTTTCTTTTTTTATAGTATCAGGGCTTGTTATCGTTGGTTTCCTTGTACGGTCTCTCCTTCATTTGATACAGAAAGAAGCTGAATTTGATGCCCAGGCAGCATATGTAGAAAGTATGGATGAATTATTTAGATCCTTGAAATCGCAACGACATGATTTTAATAACCATGTTCAAGCCCTTTATGGAATGATTAAGGAAAATATGATCGACTTGGCTAAAGAATATATCACTGAAGTTTTTAAAGAAACCCGAGAACTAAATGATGTTATCACTGTAGACCGCCCTGAAATAGCATCCTTACTAAAAGCAAAGCAAACATCGGCAATTCAAAATAGAATTGTTTTGAGTATCTCCATAAGCTGTAAATTATCACCAATACCTCTTAAACCACACAAATTAGTACGTGTTTGTGGGAATATCATTGACAATGCCTTTGATGCTACTCTTTCGGCTCCAGAAAATAATAAAAAAGTGGAATTCAATGTGTATAGCGAAGGTAACAAAATTTATCTAGAAACTATAAACTCAGGAATACTGCCAGAAAACATATCTGAACTATTTAGCCCGGGGATATCAAATAAAGATAGTCATACCGGTCTCGGCCTTTATATTGTTAAGGAACTAGTAGAAAACCATGATGGTTCCGTTACCTTAGAAAATCTAAATGGTAAAGTAGTATGCAGAGTGATATTTGATAAGATTTTGTAATAAAGGAGAATTTATGAAAAAAATCTCGACAGTACTTGCTATAAATATTAGTAAGGAAGCCAAGGATCAACGCCCCGTTGAGGTAATAGCCTATGGGCTGGAAATTATACTTAACCTGGGTACACAACTGGCAGTACTAAGCATATTAAGCTACTTGCTAGGAATTTTTCCGACTGTAATGATATCTGTAATTGTAGCGGTTATTTTCCGTACATTCTCAGGTGGAACACATCTCTCATCCTTTAGTAGTTGCACAATGGTATCCTTAATCTCATTCATTTCTATTGGCTATATGGCAGCTAAAATAGCTATTAATACTGAGGTGTTAATGGCACTTTATCTCATAAATTTTTTACTATTAGCTAAATGGGCCCCTTATAGCCCGAAGAGAAAATATTCAAAAAATAAGAGAAGGGCAATAAAGCAAATATGCATCGCTTTATTGCTAGTAGCTTTCTGCACAAGCTTTTATTTACCGATACAGGAACCATATATAATAGCCCTTGCCCTAGGTCTTACTTGGCAAACTATAAGCATTACTCCATGGGGAGTTAACCTAATAGCAAAAGCAGATAATTTATTAAAGGAAAGGGGGGAGAAAAATGTTTAATAGAATTAAAGTACTGGTGTATTCTTCTTTATGCACAATAATTGCTGCTCTGGCCTATTTTAACGTTGACATCAACTGCTTAGGGATTATTTATGAACCAGAGGTTCCCGAATGTTTAAAGAAATAGTTAACGAAAGGGCATTTTGTGCCCTTTCGTTTTTTGGAGGGGTATTTCATGGTTAATATAAATGCAATAGTTGTTGAAGATGACCGTTATTTTAGTAAGATGTTCGTTAAAATGCTGCAAAAAACCAATAAAATCAATGTATTAGCTATTTATAACAGCAGTGAACAATTTATTTCTAATATTAAGTACACAATTAAGCCGGAGGTTGTATTTCTTGATATTGAGCTTCCAGGATTACTTGGTTCTGAATTAGGGAAAGAAATCAGGAAAAAATATCAGAATATTCAGGTGGTATTTGTAACAGGAAAAGTAGATTTTGCTCCAGAAGCTTTTGATATAGAGGCAGCTGATTACTTGGTTAAACCCTTTGATTATGAACGACTAAACAGGTGTATTGCAAGAGTTTATGAAAGAATAGGATATAAGAAAAAAACGTATTTACTCAAGACAAAAACTACACAATTTAATTTAGATATAGGGAAAATATTATTTGTGGAAAAGGTCGATAAAAATATTGTTTTCCATACTCCTGAGGGTATCTTTACCGGCACGGATACTATTGAGGCGGCATATTTAATACTCGAAGAAGAGGGTTTCATACGATCACATAGGTCTTATATAATTAACCCTTCATACATAAAATCAATTGAAAGATGGGCGGACAGATCCTACCAAATTAAGTTTAGTTACGGAGAAGGTACTGCTTTTCTGAGTAGAACTTATTTAAATAACTTTAAGGCAAAATTACAAGCCAAATGATTAAAATTTATATTATTAGGGGGATAGAACCCCACTATGGAATATACTGATCTTTTAACAGAATATAATTACACTCCTAAAATATTTTCAAGAATAATCTGTTCACATGTTGACAAAATTGTTGGGGCTTTAAATATTGCCAATGAGATAGCGCATTATGGTGAGAGAGGACGAGAGGCAGAGACAATCTTAAGAGAATTCTTAAGAAATGCACTACCAAAAAGGTTTTCTGCTTGCACAGGTTTCATTTATCCTGGATTCCCGCCTAAGAAGCACACAAAACCCTTGAAATAACTGAATTTATCCCCAATTTTTATATATCGCACCACCTAGTTGTGTGTTGTAATACACATAACTAGGTGGTGGTATTATATGGCTACTGTGGTTTATCAGACCGATAAAAGATCAGGCATCACATATGCCTACAAATCCGTTTCTTACTGGGACAAAGAAAAAAAGCAGTCCCGTTCCAAAAGGACCCTTATCGGACGAGTGGATAATGAAACAGGAAAGATTATACCTACGGATGGTAGATGTCGAAAAAATAAAGAAGTATCCACGACTGCTAAAAGAGGACCGGTTCCAACAACAGAAACAGCCAGACTATTTTTTGGTGCAACTTATTTGCTGGATGCTATCGGTGAAAAGCTTGGTATTACTGATGATTTACAGCAATGCTTTCCAAATACCTATCGGAAGATTTTGTCTATTGTCTACTACTTAATTCTCGAAGACAAAAACCCACTCTACCGTTTTGAAAAGTGGAGCAGCATATATAAGCATCCTTATGGCAAAAATATCACTTCTCAACGAAGCAGTGAGCTATTCGCTTCAATCGATGAAGAAGCAAAGAACAAATTCTTCCGTTTACAAGGCAAACGACGGGTAGAAAAGGAATTCTGGGCCTATGATATCACCACCATTTCCAGTTACTCAGAGTATCTCCGTCAGGTGCAATATGGCAAGAACAAGGAAGACGACTCGTTACCTCAACTTAACTTAGCACTGGTTTTTGGTGAGAAATCCAATCTACCTTTTTACTACCGGAAACTAGCAGGAAATATCCCTGACTCCAAAACAATTAAGAATCTGCTGGCCGATTTAGATGTCCTTGGCTACTCCAAAGTCAAATTGGTCATGGACAGAGGCTTCTATAGCGAAGACAACATCAATGCCCTTTTTAAGGGTCACTTGAAATTCCTAATATCCACTAAAACGTCCCTTTCTTTCATCCGAAAGGAACTAGATGCCATATACGATGGATTTCGGACTTTTGAACACTACAGTGAAAAGTATGAGCTTTACTGCCATACTGTCCAAACAGAGTGGCAGTATACACAGCATAGCCCCTATAAAGGGGACATCATTGCAAAACCCCGCATCTACTTACACTACTATTACAATATTGATAAAGCTGCTGATGACGAAAAAGCGTTTGACCGAAAGCTAATGGCACTGCGTCATGAACTAGAGTTAGGAAAAAGAGTACCAGACCACGAAAAACTATATAAAAAGTACTTCGAGACGAAAACAACCCCAAAAAGGGGCACAAAAGTTACTGTCAAAGAAGAAGTTGTTATGAAAGTAAAGCGTTATTTTGGCTTTTTTGCCTTGATAACTAATGAAACAATGAATGCCGTTACTGCCCTAGAACTCTATCGCAATAAGGATATTGTCGAAAAAGCTTTTGGTAATCTCAAGGAACGATTGAACATGCGCCGCACCTTGGTGTCATCAGAGAAAAGCCTTGATGGCAAGCTATTCGTGGAGTTTGTTGCACTAATTTATCTTTCTTACATCAAAAAGCAGATGCAGGATACGGATTTATTCAAAAATTATACTTTACAAGGTGCGATCGACAAGATTGACATTATTGAATGCTTTGAGTCACCCGGGCAGAAACTGCGTGTTGGCGAGTTTCTCGAAAAACAAAAGGAAATCTATCAATGCTTGGGCGTTACCCCGCCATCCTCGTTATGAGTTGGCGGGAATCCAGGATTTATGGTGCAAGCAGGCTCAGTAGTCAGCAAGATATTATTGTTTATGATAATTATAATGTAGCACCATTGTATGCAGGGATGCCGAATGAAATTGTTTTGATAAATTCTGTCGCATGCACTATCGAATGCAAAACCAATTTGAGGAATAGTGATATTGTAAACGTCAATAGCAATGTACCAAAAAATGGCTAAAACGGTCAATCACCTAAAAAGTTACCTTGCAGAGTTTCATCCCGGTAGAACACCAGATTCAAACAGACCATTAGAAAAACCAGAGCCATGGATTTATACCGAAACGGAATTCCGCTTCCGTACATAATGGAAATGCCTGGCCACGAAAGCGAAGCAACAACAAAAACGTTTTATGCTTTCGCTACCGTCGATATGCTACATGACGCAATTTCTAAATCAAATCCAGAAATCGCCAACGATAAGCCACAATGGAAAAATCGGGAAATATTATCGCGCCTTTACAGCTTTAACTAAACTATCATAAAAACTATGCCGAATTTTTCAAAGAAAAACTAGTGACACAGCACCTTTTAATATTTTTCGGCATAGTTTCTTTTTCAACATAGTCGCTGCTATCCTGAATTCGACATAACAGCGATAGGGGAAGTCAGTATACCAGCAGTGCTTACCGTAATGTATTAGCCGTTATGGTGCAGTACAGAGCATGAGCAACACAGGAAAATGCTTTGATAACGCTCGGATGGAGTCATTTTTTGCCACCTTAAAAAAAGAAAAGATTTATAAAAGTTAAAACAGAGACACTGAGCACGGCTACAGTTAAAAGCATGGTGTTCCGATTTATAGAAATTTATTATAACTGCAAAAGGATTTACACTACCAATGAGGGCTACCCACCGCTGGTTAAGCGTTCTCAATATTATGGGGATCAGTTAGCCGAAGCAATATAAATTTTAGTAGTTAAGGTTTTGCCCCTAAAAACCGTCGCAAGACCGCTTCTCATTATATTTAATAAGGTTCGTCAAGGTCAGGTAGTATTTTTTTAGCAAAACCCTCTAAAAAATCTCCACCTTACCCTTGACTTCACGCAATGTAATTTTTATCAACATTAGGATAATCTTGGGCATAAATTTACGGGTTTAGGGACTAAACTGAATTTGACAATTACATTTTTAGGTTACACATTCTGCAGGCGATACATCCAAAACAAGCAAGGCGAGTTTTTCAATGGTTTCACGCCAGCAGCCAGCAAGAGTTCAGGGCAAGAACTGCGAGACCGTATACGCAATATACGTATGCAAAACAAGGCTGTGTCCATAGAGAAGCTAGCAGAGATAGTTAACCCTGTAGTCCGTGGATGGTTTAACTACTTCTCAAAATACGCCCTTGGCGTAGCTAAAAGACTCCTTATTTACGTAAATCTTACTCTAGCATCAGATGGGTTAAATCAAAATACAAGTCAATGAAGGGAAACATGCTAAAGGCAATGAGATTCCTTAAACGCATCGCTTTAAGTAACCCAAATCTCTTCTACCACTGGTAGATAGGCCTTGTGCCTGCGATTAGATAACAAGAGCCGAATGAAGGGAGACCTTCACGTTCAGTTCTGTGAGAGACTGGGGGTGAAACTCCCTCGGTCTACTCGACCTATAAAAGATGGCATACCATTTTTGATTAGATAATGGTATGCCATTTCATGATATCTAATATTGGTAATTTACGCCGATTAAACGGGAAAAAGAGTCTGGCTACTTCAAATTATTAGTCAACTAGTGTAAAACATATTTAGTAGCGAAAATAATACGTTCATTCAAGTTATGGGTTTAGTAGATTGATCAGAGTAATTTCAAAAATAAATTAAATAAAGGAGGTGAAATAAATGGATTGTGGTACCGTTTGCATTGTCATGTGTGCAGCAGGTTGTATGAGTGGATGCAATCTAACATGTAAAACCCAATCTACTAGCTCCGGTTCAAGCTATGGATCTGGAACTTCAACAATTGCAGCCGCTGTTACCGGTTCAATGAGCACTTAGTGTAAATAAGGTGAGTATTTCATTCGTCCACAACTGGCCTTGTGGGCGAATGGATGCTTTACCCATAATTATGTTTTTTATCTAGTAATTATACCGATAAAATATAAAAAAGTAAAGCGGAGGGCTATAATGAAGAAGGCGTCTTTCCTTACCTTCTACACTGAAAGTGGTAGTGAATACTTATATGATAGTAATAATGGAGCTGTTTTTCCAATTAATAATTTGATAAAAAAAGCCATAGAGCTGTACAAATATAAAAACATTGAAGTGGTGCAAGAGGAATTATCAAAGGAGTTCCCTGATGATTCGGTAAATGGCACCTTGAGTTTTATTGACAGATGGAATCGAAATTTCAATGGTCTTTATATGACAGAAGAAGAATCAAACAACAGTCAAAAGAATTTATTTTTGGAAAAGGATATTCAAAATCTTATTTGCTCCGGCATGTTATATCAACTTATAATCAACCTAACTGAAGACTGTAGTCTAAGATGTAAATACTGCTATCTATCAGAGACATATAAGTATACAAGAAATAGAACAAAAAATAAAATGTCTTTTGAGATAGGTGCTAAAGCTATTGACTATCTCTTTAATATACTTGGGCCTGTATCCAGGAAAATCCCCTCAAAGAGGGCTGCCATAACATTTTACGGTGGAGAACCTCTTTTATCATTTCCAACGATGAAAAAATTAGTAAATTATATCAACGAAAAATCACCTGTACCTATATATTATAATATTACAACCAATGGACTACATTTAACGGATGAAATATCCGATTTTTTGGTAGCAAATGAGTTTAATATTTTAGTTAGTCTCGATGGAGATAAAAATGAGCATGATAGAAATCGAGTATTACCCGATGACAGGGGTTCTTTTCATATTGTCTATAAAAACCTTAGACGTTTTCAGGAGAGATTTCCAAACTACTCTAAGATCTTGCTTGCCGGTGTATATGACTATAAGACTGACATAATAACAAATGTAAAATTTTATGAAAAAAATAAACTGCCTCTAATTGCGGTGTTGAGTGCAGTTTTAAATATTAATACAAAGTATTATGAAACAATAACCGATGAAGATAAAATTAACTTTCATAGGCAAAGAAAAATACTAGAAAATGATTACTTTAATATCAAAAAGAAAGGCGGGCTACCATCTAATTATCTTAGGGCTTTTGTTGAAACTAACCTAATCCCTATTATTCTTAGGCAGAGGATACATGACCTTCCAAAAGCATTTGTACCGTATACAGGTACATGTATACCAGGAATGAAATTTAGTGTAAGAACTGATGGTACATTTGATATATGCGAGAGGGTAAATTCAACAATACCCATAGGTAATGTGGAGACAGGTTTTAATTATAGGGCCATAAACAATATTATTAAAAATTATAATGATAAAATTACTATGAACTGCCATAAATGTCTGATTAGAAAAATATGCCCTCTTTGCTTTGCACAGTGCAATAAAGAAAGCGATTTTCAGTTACCAAAAGGCTGGTGCACTATGTATAAGGAACATATTATGAAGTGTTTTTCAGATGTCTATTCAGTAATTGAAGTACGCGAGGATGCTTTTAAAGAACTCGAAGAAGTAACAAGATCTTCAATAAACAACTTGTTGTTTAATTAGGAGGTAAATAAAGATGAGTTTTTTTAGGTTTTTTACTGACTGTCATTATGTATCGGGTTCTATGCTGGGTGCTATTTACGACTTATCACGTAACAGAGTAATAAGTCTATCTAAGACGGAAACGAACATAGTTGAACTTTGGCTAGAAAATCAAGAAGTTGAAATGGTTGAAAAAAATAAAGGAACAATGGCAAAAGAACTCTTAACAAAGTTTATAAAAGAGGGATTTGGTCAACTATTTGATACCCCAGTTGTGGTAGAACCTTACTATTTAAAATGCAAGTACGAATTGAAAGGACTTTTAGAATCTCCGCCAAATTTAAGCGTCGCATATATTCAACTTTCGGACAATTGCGACGGTAAATGTAAAATATGTAAAAACAGTTCATACTATTATTGGCAGGGCTGTAATTCTTGTATTAGATGGCCAAGGGGTGGCCAAGGAAATACTCTCGAAGGAAAAGACATCAGTGTTGCTTATGAGCATTTAATCAATCTAGAGGTAAAGACACTCACCTTTTCAGGAGGAAACCCTCTTATTAATTGGCCCGAGCTAGTAGAAGTTTCAAGGAGATTTAGAAAAGTAAACAGTAACTTAAACGTAGTGGTTCATACAAGTGGCTCTCTGATTAATGATCTTATAGTGAAAGAGGCAAAAGAATTAGGTATTACATTTGTTTTTACATTGTTTGGGGAATCGGCTAAAACTTGTAAAAAGGTAACTGGTAATCAAACATTATTTATGTCTTTTAACCAAGCAATTAACTTATGCAAGCAATACGGTGTTACTTATAAGATTTGCTTAATGATAACCCCAGAGAATCGAAAAGAATTTAATACAATTTTGGACTATGCAGAAAAATTAGGAGCAATTCATATTTTTAAAACAGAACTAACATCCCATCCTGAAAAAGGAACACCTTTTGTCTCTGCGCCAAGAGGACAAGAACGTATTAAGCAGGTCGGGATTTTGGAGTATTTTTACAAACGGGATTTTAATACTTGCTTGAATAGGACAATTGCAATATCTTCAAGTGGAGCCATTTTACCATGTCCCTCATGGGAAGAACCTCTAGGAAATATCTCTGACGAAAATAATATATATAATGTCTTTAAGACTGGGCTAATTAATGAAAAATGGGGCTATACAAAAGACAAAGTACCTATATGTAAAGAATGCGAATTCAGATATTCGTGTTCAGATTGTTCCGTGCTAGAATGGGCCCTCAATAAAGATACTTCCGTAAAAGACTTTTATTGCAAATATAAACCTCATTTAGGTCAATGGTCTAATGTTTAGCTATCAAAGCGTGGTATTTTTAGGGGAAGGTAAAAAGAAATGAAAATGATACACATTAGTGGTTTAGAGAAAAACTATGGCAGATTAGAGGTTCTTAAAGGGATTGATATTGACATTAATTGTGGGGAGCTAGTTGGTTACCTGGGGCCAAATGGTTCGGGGAAAACCACTACTCTCAATATAATTAGTGGAATTATTAAACCTGACAAAGGCACTGTAAAAATACTCGGTGCGGATGTTTTATGTGAGTATGAAAAGGTTGGGAGTTCCGTTTCTGTTGTTTTTGAGAACCACGGTTTATACCCTAAACTAACTGCAGGAGAAAACCTAGAGTATTTTGCACGGCTAAAAGGGGCCCCGAAAGGAGTGCTCAGAAAATATGTAGATAATGCACTTTCTTCGGTGGAGTTACTAGAAAAGAAAAATACTCTGGTCTCTACATTTTCAAAAGGAATGATGCGAAGGCTGGCTATAGCGAGGGCGTTAATTCTTGATCCTAGAATATTAATACTCGATGAACCTTTTGATGGCATAGATATAAGTAGTAGGTATTCATTGATCCAGTTATTAAAAAACTGGATTCAGAAACCAGAAAAATGTATCTTGTTGACTTCTCATAGTATGGCTGATATTGAAGCACTGTGTAATAAGCTTGTGATAATACACCAGGGTAGAATCTTGACATCAGATACGATATCTTCTTTACAAGAGAAATGGAACAAAAATAAATATGAAGTCATCGTAAAAGACCATAGTGGGCCATCTAGAATACAAACGATTTTATCAAAGTATTCCAGAATTATTGATCTTGATAAAAAAAATGGGCTATTTATTATAGAAACCAGTGAAAATCCTGCTTTTATTAGTTCATACTTGAAAGAAGAAGGTATACAACATATTGAAATAAAAGAAAAGCACACAAGTCTTGAAGAAATTTATTTAGAACTGGTGGGAAAAAAATGAACAATTCATGGATAAGGTGCTTAAAGGCTATAATATGGAAAGAATCAATCGAGGCAATAAGAACATCTAAGTTAGCTATACCATCTACAATATTATTTGTTGTAGGTATTCAATTAATAAGTGTATATCAAATTATAGGAAAACAACATCTATCTAGCGCTAATAAAGAACTTATACTTGCCGGATTGACTATTTTCATACCATTGATGTCAATAACGTTCTTTGGTAACGGATTATTATTAAAAACAATTCATGAAGAAAGACTTAATAAGACAATCCATGTTTTATTAGCATCGGGTGTCCCTCCAACAGCGTTGTGGGTAGGAAAGTTTCTAGTAGCCTCAACTATTTCATACATAATTTCCGCAATTACGATATCGGGTTTTGTATCAGTTATAAATCTTTTCTTTGGTTATTCCTTTAATATAACCAGTAGTTTATGGCTAATTTTGCTTGTTATAATGCCCTTGTTATCAATTGGTATGTTAGCAGTAGTATCACTACTTTACTGGTATCTTAAAGATGCACGAACACTAGGTAGCATAATTCAAATGGTTGCATTTCTTGGTGTGTGGAATTTTTCTCTAAAATTCGGGTCTAAATATCCTATAAACATGGTAGGGCTTATTTCATTAGTAATTGGTATTTTACTGATTGGATTGTCCTTTACACTTATAAAGTATATTTCTAAAGAGCGTATTGTAAACGTATAGATTTTTTGTGA
Source organism: Desulfotomaculum sp. 1211_IL3151 (assembly GCF_036763075.1). Taxonomy (NCBI): domain Bacteria; kingdom Bacillati; phylum Bacillota; class Clostridia; order Eubacteriales; family Desulfotomaculaceae; genus Desulfotomaculum; species Desulfotomaculum sp. 1211_IL3151. The sequence goes on from NZ_JBAIYV010000028.1 coordinate 47,596, forward strand.
TATGGTTTGTGCAGGCTGACTTTGGAGGACTTTCCCGATTTGCCTCTTGACTTTAGGAGTTAAGAGGCAAAAAATCGCCTGAATCCTTGCTTGGGATACAATGGATTGAGAACGGGTAAATAAACTGGACAGTCTCATCTGTGAATATCTGACGGTCTAGCCTTGCCACTCGTAGATGGTGAAGGATATAGGAGCCAATCTCTTCTTCTCCAAGGAACGGTAGTTTGTATTGTATGGTGATCCAAGAACCTGTAATCGAAGGGTTTCTGTAGGTTGAGGCTGACCAATCAGAAGCACAGTTAAGGGAGAATAGGAGTCAGCGCTTGGTAGTTTAATACAAAACGCAACTCACCCAGCATCCGAACTGAAAGTTCCTGTGCCTCATCAACAATTACTACTGGTTTCACTCCTTTTTGATTTCATTCCAGCATTGCTTGGCTTACCAGACGCTTGTTTTCTGATATTCCCCGTTGGGGTTGAAAATTGATTTGGTGAGGACGTAATAAAGTTCGTGTAAATGGTAATAACTTACATTAAAGGAGTTGACCATTTATGCAGAACGCAAAGTCCAAATTAGTGTCTGAACTGGCCAAAGAATGTAAAAGCATGGATGATGTTCATAACATGTTAAAAGACCTCTTCAAGGATACAATTCAGGAGATATTGGAAGCCGAGATGGAATCTCATTTAGGTTACGACAAACATGATCCTGCGGGTAATAATTCTGGAAACAGTCGTAACGGCTACAATAGAAAGACTGTTAAAACTAAGATGGGTAAAACTGAAGTTCAGGTTCCTAGAGATCGTAACGGGAATTTTGACCCCCAGATAATTAAAAAGTATGAAACAACATCTAATGAACTGGAAGAGCAGATTATCGCTATGTATGCCAAGGGCATGTCTACCAGGGACATTGAAGACCATATGCGGGACATCTACGGCATTGAAGTTTCAGCGACAATGGTTAGCAAGGTTACGGATAAGATTATGCCATTGGTGGCTGAATGGCAAGCCCGTCCATTAGATAAGGTTTATCCGATAGTGTTTCTTGATGCCATACACTTCAAGGTTCGCAAAGAAAACCGTATTGTAAACAAAGCTGCCTATAGTGTTTTGGGAGTAAATATAGCTGGTCAAAAAGAAGTATTAGGTATTTGGATTGGTGAACACGAGTCTGCCAGTTTCTGGCTTGGTGTCTGCAATGACCTAAGAAACCGGGGGGTTGAAGACATTCTAATCGCCTGTAAGGACGGCTTATCTGGCTTCTCTGAAGCTATAAACACTGTATTTCCAAATACCAGGATTCAATTATGTGTAATTCATCAGATACGAAACACAATGAAATATGTTTCTTACAAGGAACAAAGACAAGTCCTAGCTGATTTAAAAACCGTTTACCAAGCTTTAACCTTGGAAGAAGCAGAATATGCCTTTGAGGAGTTTAAAGAGAAATGGGGTAAACGGCACCCAATCATTATTAGGTCTTGGGAGAATAATTGGCTAGAATTAACAACATACTTTGAATATCCGTATGAGCTAAGAAAAATGATATATACTACCAACATCATTGAAGGCTACCACCGGCAGTTACGGAAGGTTACCAAAACAAAAACTGCTTATCCAACGGATGATGCGCTAAGAAAAATCATCTATCTTGCTACTGTAGGTATAGCTAAAAAGTGGACCATGCCAGTCAGGGATTGGAGAAGCTGTGTATCCCAATTAGCGATATACTTTGGTGATCGAATAGAGCCAGCACTGCTGGCATAAATTAAGGGGCTAGTTATGAGTTTACCGCTTTGATTCTCCTGTAGATAGCCATAAAAAGAGAAAGACCGTGAAATCATCACGGCTATCTCAGCAGAATCCCAACGGGCGCTCAGGTTGCTCTCCAGCAGCGCCTTATCCTCCCGGTGAGTAAGAGCCATTTATAGTTTATCCATTGTTTAAGGCAGAAAACCATTTACACTAAATTTTTTACACTCCCGATTTGGTAAAGTAAGTTTTGTAGAACTCTCCCGGTGTTAGTTCAGAGTGGGTAAGGTAGATAAATCGATACCGCGGGATGCATCCATGTTATCCCATACAAAACTCTTTAAGATCTAGTCTTCTTTTCCGATTAATCGACCTTGTTATCTATGATTAATTTCTCCGCCTCTTGGTTATAGTACTTAGATTCTTTGTTCTCCAATTGCTCCTTTGTTATATCATCATCATCCTTAAGAATAACTTGTATGTTTATATCTTTAAGTGCCTTTAACACTAAGTAAGGAGTAGAACTTAATTGTTCAACATCTGAGACAGGTTCAACTAGGCGGGTCTCAACTATATAACTCTTATCTTCACAGGGGACGAGATTTCCACGTAGAAGTGTACCATGTTTTTGCTTACCATATGTTATCAAATAAAGATTATATTTTGCACTAAGTTTCATAACAAATACACCCTTTTTACCACCTTCTGAATCTAACCACTCATTTGCCCCATTCCATGTTATGAACCTAGGTATAATCTCCCCACCTGTATTTATTTTTGTGTCATACTCTATTTTGGAATCTTGTAATATTTTGCTTAATTCCCGATTTAACTCATATTTAGTATATATATTAGTATTATCACTATCACCTAAAGGATAATATAATAAATTCTGTTCAGGCAAGTATAAAAATTGATAATGACCTGCCTTATCCCCGGCAGCTATAAAGAATTCCAAACTATAATAATTTTGTATCTCTGATGGAGAGCCAAGTTTTATTTTCCCATTGCCTGTATTAGTGCTTTTTGAAATCAAGTCAACAATTTTTGATATTTCCTCTTTATTATTACTAATCGTTAGCCTGTTTTCATCTAAACCCAGAGGGCCTAAGGTATACTTTTCTAAAGAAATATTTTCCGAATTCTTTAGAAAACTAAAATCTTCTTTATTCCCAAAATTGCATGCAGTAATAAAAAACAACATAACTGAAAAGAAAAGAATGAGTTTCTTCAAGGTAATCACCTCTTAGATATAAACGCTACAATAAAAGTGAGCCAAAATTGAAGGAAACGCCAGAAAAAAATTGAGCCACTTTCAAGCAAAAACCTGTATTATCAGAAAGTTACATCTGTTGATACAGGAGGTAAAAAGGAGTGGCAATCGAGATGGATATTTACGAAAGAATCCGTTACCTACACGAGCACGAAGGTCTTTCACAGCGAAAAATTGCAACGATTCTTGGCGTATCCAGAAACACAGTTAAACGATATTATGATGGTTCACATGTGCCCTGGGAAAGGGAAGGTACCAGTGGCCGCAGCAGATTTGTTGTAACCGACGACATTCTAAAGTTCATCAAATCCTGCCTAGTCTCTGACGAGATAGAAAACATCAAAAAGCAGCAACACACTGCAAAACGGATTTACGACAGATTAGTTGACGAGAAAGGTTTTACTGGTGGTCAATCAACAATCCG